>CAZTHV010000049.1:0-1067 GCA_964613165.1 uncultured Marmoricola sp. | reverse complement strand
CATCAGGGTTGCGAGGATCGCGGTGGTGGTGACGAGGAAGCGGCGCATGGTGGTCTCCTGCCGGGGTGTGGCTGGTGGCTCGATGGGGTGTCATCGAGCCACCAGCCGTGGGGTGGTGCTCAGTCCTCGGCGTTGGGGTCGGGGCGGAAGTTGATCGAGCCGTTGGGGGACGGCGTGTGTGAGACCGCGACGTGTCCGGGGTGGGTCCTGGTCACTCGGACGTTGAAGGTGACGCTGAAGTCGAAGTGCGCGTTTGCGGGGATCAGGCCCGCGCACACCCCATTGATGGTGTCCACTTGGAGGCCGTTGCCGGAGATGGTCAGGTCCTGCCAGTCGACGCCGTCGACGTCCTTGCGGGTCTCGTCGAAGTCGGCGTTGGTCATGCCCTTGATGGTCATGTCGCATCCGGCTCCGCCGATGTTGTCCTTGACGTGGACGCAGCCATTGCCGCTGCCGTCCTCGGCCACCAGCTCACCGGTGACGTTGGTGTCGCTGAGGTTCATGTGAACGCTCTGGGCGGGGTTGGGGACGGCGTTGATCTGCAGCGGGCAGTCCAGCGTGACGGTGACGTCGATGCCTTGGACGTCGCAGCCGCTGAAGGTGGTGGTGTGCTCGGTGTCGTCGAGGAACTCCAGGTAGGGGTCGGGCACGGGTGAGTTGGAGTGGAGAATGCCCTCGGCGGTGGCGGTGGAGCACTCCAGCTCGAGTTCGGGCTCCACGCCTTCGACGATGACGCTGAGCGGGGTCTTGTTGACCGCGACGACGTCGAAGTCGCCGTAGGCCTGGCCCTCGACGATGACCTCGTACATGTTGCCGGGATCGGTGGCCTGGGCGGCCGGGGTGAACATCATGGCCGCGAGGATCGCGATCACCACTGTCAGGAGCTTGCGCATTGGTTCTCCTTGAAAGACGGACGCGGGGTGCGTCCAGGTGTCGATATGCTGCGCTGCGCACCGCAGGCGAGCGCAAGAGATCGCTCTGAGAATGCGCCGATATCGCCCGCGAATTGTTGATTTCCAAGTGGGTGTTGCCGTTTGAGCCGTTAATTCGGGGCAACCACTGGCGCA
>CAZTHV010000048.1:10550-14066 GCA_964613165.1 uncultured Marmoricola sp. | reverse complement strand
GGATGTAGGGCTCGGCGACCTGGCCCATGGTGATCGCGGTCTGCACCCGCGTCTCGATGCCCTCCTTCTCCAGGAAGTCCTGCAGCGCCAGGCAGTTCATCACGATGCCGAGCATGCCCATGTAGTCGGCGCGAGCCCGGTCCATGCCGCGCTGCTGCAGCTCGGCCCCACGGAAGAAATTGCCGCCACCGGTCACGACCGCGACCTCGACGCCGGCGCGCTGCACCGAGGCGATCTCGCGAGCGATCGTCTGGACCACGTCGGGGTCGACGCCGACCTTGCCGCCGCCGAAGACCTCACCGGAGAGCTTGAGCAACACCCGCTTGTACGTCATCGATCCCCCTTGTTCGCCCCGCGACCCGGTCGGTCGCTCGTCGGGCTGACAGACGAAGGGCCGGGCCGATGATCCATACGTCGTCTCATCGGTCCGGCCTCTCGTTGTACGTCAGCGGCAGCCTAGTGCTTATGCCGTCAGGCACCCACCTCGAAGCGGGCGAACCGCTTGACCGTGGTGCCGGCCTCGTCGAGCACCTGCTTGACCGACTTCTTCGACTCGGTGACCGACTCCTGCTCCAGGAGGACGATCTCCTTGAAGAAGCCGCCCAGACGGCCCTCGACGATCTTGGCGACGGCGGCCTCGGGCTTGCCCTCCTCCAGCGTCTTCTTCTCCAGCACGTCTCGCTCGGCGGCGACGATGTCGGCAGGGACCTCGTCACGAGTGAGGTACTGGGCGCGCATCGCGGCGACCTGCATGGCAGCGGCACGGGCGGCGACCTGGTCGCCGTCGTACTCCACCAGGACGCCGACGGCGGGCGGCAGGTCGGCGGCCCGCTTGTGCAGGTAGACCGCGACCGGGCCGTCGAAGTACGCGACCGCGCCCAGCTCGATCTTCTCGCCGATGGTGATGGCCAGGCCCTCGACGAGCTCGCCGACGGTCTGGTCCCCCAGCGAGACCGCCTTGAGCGCCTCGATGTCGGCGGCCTTGGACTGGTCGGCGGCGTCGGCGATCTTCTGCGCGGCGGCGATGAAGTCAGCGTTCTTGGCCACGAAGTCGGTCTCGCACTTGAGCTCGATCAGGGCACCGCCCGAGGCGGCGACCAGACCGGCGCTTGCCTCGCGCTCACCGGCCCGCTTCTCGGCCTTGGCCTGGCCCTTGACGCGCAGGACCTCGACAGCCTTGTCGAAGTCGCCGTTGGCCTCCTCGAGCGCCTTCTTGGCGTCCATCATGCCCGCGGCGGTGAGGTCGCGGAGCTTCTTGACGTCGGCAGCGGTGATCGCCACGCTCAGTCCTCCCTGGTCTCGGTGCTGGTCTCGGTGGTCTCGGCAGCGGGAGCCTCGGCAGCCTCAGTCGCCACGGGGGCGGGAGTCTCCGCGGCTTCGGTGACGGCAGCCTCGGTCGCCTCGGCGGCGGGGGCGTCTGCGGCTTCAGCGGCAGGAGCCTCGGGAGCGGGGGCCGGGGCAGCCTCGGCGACCGGGGCAGCACCCTCGGCAGCGGGCGCCTCGGTGGCCTCGCTGGCCGCACCGGTAGACCCTGCAGCCGAGGCAGCCGGCGTGTCCTCGGCGGCGGAGTCGCCACCCGTGGCGGCCACAGCCGCCTGGCCGGCCGCGTCCTTGTCGCCCCCGAGCAGGTCACGCTCCCAGTCGGCGAGCGGCTCGTCGGCGCCGATGGAGGCGCCGGCGGCGTCGGTCTTGGCGCCGGACCGGGCGATCAGCCCATCCGCGACGGCGTCGGCAACCACCCGGGTGAGCAGGCTGACCGCGCGGATGGCGTCGTCGTTGCCCGGGATCGGGTAGTCGACCAGGTCCGGGTCGCAGTTGGAGTCGAGGATCGCGACGATCGGGATGTGCAGCTTGCGCGCCTCTTCGACGGCGAGGTGCTCCTTGTTCGTGTCGACGATCCACACAGCGGACGGAGTCCGGCCCATCTCGCGGATGCCACCGAGGGTCTTCTCGAGCTTGTCCCGCTCCCGCTTCATCTGCAGGAGCTCCTTCTTGGTGCGACCGGAGCCGGCCACGGTCTCGAAGTCGACCTCGTCGAGCTCCTTGAGGCGGTTGATGCGCTGGTGCATGGTCTGGAAGTTGGTGAGCATGCCGCCCAGCCAGCGCTGGTTGACGAACGGCATCCCGACACGGGTCGCCTGCTCGGCGATGGCCTCCTGGGCCTGCTTCTTGGTGCCGACGAACATGATCGTCCCGCCCTTGGCCACGGTGTCCTTGATGAACGCGTAGCTGGAGTCGATGTAGGCCAGCGACTGCTGCAGGTCGATGATGTAGATGCCGTTGCGCTCGGTCATGATGAAGCGCTTCATCTTCGGGTTCCAGCGCCGGGTCTGGTGCCCGAAGTGGACGCCGCTCTCGAGGAGCTGGCGCATGGTGACGACGGCCATGCCGTGTGCCTCCTGGTCAGTGCCGGGGCACGCGTGAGCGCACCACGACCGGTTTTCAGTTCGTTGCGCCCGGCCGGGTGGCCGTCCGCCCTGACGCCCGCGTGGGACCTCACCCGGCGAGCCGGGACCGAAGGTCCGCACCCGTGGTTCGATCCGGCCTCCCCCAGGAGCGTTGCGGGGAGCCGGCACGGTCTGTGGGCGTGCGAAGTCAGCCCAGGTGGGCTGCTGGAGGCAGTCTAGCCAGCGCGGGGCCGGGTGTCGAAACGTGGGACGCCCGCCACCGGGCATCCACAGGCCGGTGTCCGGACCCATTGTCCACAGACCCGCGCCCGGCCATGGCGCGGCCTGCCTCGCGCGCGCAGGCTTGCCCGCATGAACGTCCTCCTGCTCCTCCCACTGCTCGCCCTGACCCTCGTGCCGATGCCACCACACAGCGGCTTCGGGGCGGTGTGGCCCTTGGAGCCGCCGTCCGAGGTGGTCCGCCGCTTCGACCCGCCGGCCGCGACCTGGCTGGCCGGGCACCGCGGCGTGGACCTCCTGGGCGCATCCGGCCAGGAGGTCCACGCCGCCTTGGGTGGCACCGTGGCGTTCGCCGGCACCCTAGCCGGGCGTGGCGTCGTGGTGGTGACCCATGGCGCCGAGCGGACCACCTACGAGCCGGTCGAGGCTGCGGTGCGGCCCGGTGACGCCGTGGCGACTGGAGACGTCCTCGGCCGACTCCAACCCAGCGCCGCGAGCCACTGCCTCCCGCGCACCTGCCTGCACTGGGGCCGCATCCGCAACGTCGACGACACCTACCTCGACCCACTGGCCCTGCTCGGCCTCGGGTCGGTGCGGCTGCTCCCACTGGCAGCTGCACCGGTGGGCGGACTGCCGGGTCGGTCGCCGCCCTGGGTGCTGGCCGCGGTCGTCGGTGCGCTCAGGCCCGAGGGTGCGCCTGCTGGTAGGCGCGTCGCAGGCGCTCGTTGGTGACATGGGTGTAGATCTGCGTCGTCGCCATCGAGGCGTGGCCGAGCAGCTCCTGCACGCTGCGCAGGTCGGCGCCGCCCTCCAGCAGATGCGTGGCGGCGGTGTGCCGAAGGCCGTGCGGGCCGATGTCCGGGGCCCCGGGCACCTCGCCGACCCGCCG
>CAZTHV010000048.1:7674-10540 GCA_964613165.1 uncultured Marmoricola sp. | reverse complement strand
CCAGCGTGCGGACCGCGCGCTGGTCGATCCTTCCTCCGCGAGCACCGAGGAAGAGCGCCGCGCCGGCGCCGGGGGCGGCCAGAGCGGGGCGTCCGCTGCGTAGCCAGCGGTCCAGCGCCTGGTCGGCCGGGACGCCGTAGGGGACGGTGCGCTCCTTGCGGCCCTTGCCGAAGACCCGGACCACTCGGCGGCCACGATCCAGGTCGTCGACGTCCAGACCGCACAGCTCCCCCACCCGGATGCCGGTGGCATAGAGCAGCTCCAGGATCGCGACATCGCGCAGGCCGATCGGGCCGTCGTCCTCGACATGTCCGACCGCTGCCTCCATCAGCGTCCTGGCCTGGTCCGCGTCCAGGGCACTGGGCAGGGGCTTGCGGACCTTGGGGCTGCCCAGCTGGGCGCCGGGATCGGCAGGGGCCCGGCCGGTCCGCCGGGCCCAGGCACTGAAGACCCGCACGGCCGTCGCCCGCCGCGCCATCGTCGAGCGGGACTTGCCCAGGGTCTGCTGGTTCGCCAGCCAGCTGCGCAGGGTGCGCAGGTCGAGAGTGTCCAGGGAGGCGTGGCCCAGGAGGGCGGCATGGACCAGCATGCCGGCGACGTCGCCGAGGTAGGCGCGGACCGTGTGCGGAGTCAGGTCACGCTCGGAGACCAGGTGACGCTCGTAGTCGGCCAGCGCGGCGGCGAACGCCTCCGGCAGCGCCTCTTCGGGCACCTCGGGCTGATCGGGCTCGTCCACCCGATCAGGCTAGGCAATCACCGTCGGCTCACTCCGGAGGCGCGACGGCGTAAGGCGTGGCACGGGCCAGCCGCCGGTCGGTGGTGACCACGACCGTGTCGAGCCGCGCGGCGAGTTCGACATAGAGCGCATCCTTGAGCTGGATGTGCCCACGACGGGACCAGGCTCCTTCGATCAACCCCGGGAGCTCGTGGACCTGGACCGGAAGGCGGGCGGCCCAGGCGACGGCTCGCTCGGCCCCTGACGAATTGATGTCATCTCTGCGCACCATCCTGCCGATGGTGCTGAGCACCTCGGAATGGAAGTGCGCGGGGGCAGCCAGGCTCCGCCCGGTCAACTCGGTGGTGAGCCAACCAGCCGGCGGATGGTCGAAGACGAGGTCCACTGCGGCCGAGGCATCGAGCACGACCAGCCGGCCGGTCACTTTCGCTCCTCTAACTCCGCCAGATCGAGCTCGTACTTCTCCGGGTCGAGCCACTTGTCCGCGGCGCGAGCCGACTCCGCGTCGACCTCGTCCCAGATCTCTTCCATCTCCTCACGAGTGATGGGGCGGAGCGGCTTGATCGGGTTGGCGCGCACCTCGTTGAGCCACGCCTGCAAGTCCCGGACGCGCAACGCGGTCTCGATCGCCTCCTGCGCGAGCCCCGACACGTTGAGGCCGGCCTCGCGGGCACGACGCGCCAGGTCGTCGGGGAGGTAGATGTTGACGCGAGACATACACACATTATACACACTCGGGGATGCGGTCTCCACAGCACTCATCGGGCGGGCTCCTCGTCCTGGATCAGCCGCCAGCGCACACCGCCGGGTCCGTCGGAGCGCTCGACCAGCCCGGCGGTGTGCAGCGCCGCCAGCGCCTCGGCAACCACTCCGGGATCGAGGCGAGCGGTGCGGGCGATCCGGGCTGCCTCCACGCCGCGGCGCACCGGCACCGCCTCCAGGACCTGTCTCAGCTGCACGGCCAGCAGGTCGCGCGCCCGCGGGGCCTCTCGGACGGCGATCGGCAGCCGCTCCCCCATCGGCGCCAGCGTCTCCAACACCTCGGCGGCCGTGGTGACCAACGTCGCGCCGCGGGTCCGGATCAGCTGATGGACACCCTGGGAGGCGGCGCTGGTCACCGGCCCCGGCAGCGCCATCAGCGGACGGCTGAGGCCGTCGGTCCAGCCGGCGGTGTTGAGCGCACCACTGCGCACCGCGGCCTCCACCACGACCGTGCCCTGCCCGAAGGCCGCGATCAGCCGGTTGCGGCTCAGGAAGCGAGAGCGCAGTGGAGCGCCGCCCGGCGGGGTCTCCGAGACCACCAGCGCGCGCTCGGCGAGGTAGCGCAGCAGGCTCTCATGCGCCTTGGGATAGGCCCGGTCCACCCCGCAGGCGAGGACCGCGATGGTCGTCCCCCGCACGGCCAGCGCTCCTCGATGGGCCGCCTGGTCGATGCCGAAGGCGGCGCCGGAGACGACCGTGTGCCCCTCCTCCGCGACGCCGGCCGCGAGGAGGGAGGCCTGGTCGGCGCCGTACGTCGTGGCCGATCGCGACCCGACGATCGCGACCGCGCGATCGACCACGTCGGCCAGCCGCAGTGGTCCGCGGACCCACAGGCCCACCGGCACTCCCCCGAGGTCGTTGAGCTCCGGGGCATGCTCGAGATCGTCCAGGGAGACGGGCCACTCCTCGTCCTCCGGCGTCACGAACCGGATCCCCAGCGCCGCGGCCCGGCGCAGCTCCTCATCGGCATCCACCTCACCGGGCGCTGCGCCCGCCCCGTGACGCGAGTCCCGGTCGAGCCGGGCCACGGTCGCCTCCGCGCCCTGCGTGAGGACCAGCCCGGTGACGCGGGGATCGCCGGGCTCGGTCGCTCGACTCAGTCGTATCCGGGCCAGCCGGTCTGCGGTGTGGTGGCGCGCGCTCGTCATGCCGACTCCCGCCGGAGCGTCATCGCCAGGTCGAGCGGAGCACCGGTGCGCAGCCGCAGCGCGGTGGCGAGCTCTGCGGGTCCCGGGACGTCGATCCCCCGCAGGTCGGCGATCGTCCAGCTGAGCCGATGAACCCGGGTCGCTCCCCTCCGGGTGAGCCGGCCGCCATAGACCTGTCGGTCCAGCGTCCTGGTCGCGGCAGGGTCCAGGGGCCACCGCT
>CAZTHV010000048.1:4490-7664 GCA_964613165.1 uncultured Marmoricola sp. | reverse complement strand
CCGGGCCGGGCACCTGGGCGTTGAGCCGCCAGGCCTGCCCGGAGAACCGGATCCGCTGACGCGAACGGGCCACCTCGACGCGGGCCCGCACCTCCGCGGAGGTCTCCGGCTGCTCGAAGGGCAGTGTCCCGTCGAGGGGTCCGTCGAACCGGGCCGTCTCGACCACCCGGGTGATGTCGATCCGGTCCGCGATGGGACCGGAGAGCCGACGACGGTACTCCCGCCGCTTGACCTCGCTGCACGCGCACAGGCTCTCGGGATGGCGGGCGGAGTACTCCCCGCAGGGACACGGGTTGCACGCGAGCACCAGCATGCCCCGCGCCGGGAAGGTCGCCTCCTCCTGGCCGCGGGAGATGGTGATCTCGCCGCTCTCCAGCGGCTGCCGCAGCGCCTCCAGGACGTCGTTGGGCAGCAGCGGGAACTCGTCCAGGAAGAGCACACCGAGGTGCGCCCGGCTCACCTCCCCCGGCCGCACCTGCCCGCTGCCGCCACCGAGGATGCCCGCTCGCGACGCGGTGTGGTGCGGCGCCCGGAACGGCGGACGCAGCGGCGGCGGGGCTCCGGGCCGCAGGGTCCCGGCCAGCGAGCAGACAGCGGTCAGCTCCAGGCGCTCCGTGGGATCGAGGTCGGGCAGGATCGTCGGCAGCCGCTCGGCCAAGGTGGTCTTGCCGGCGCCCTTGGGGCCGGCGAGCATCAGGTGATGGCCCCCGGCCGCGGCCACCTCGAGCGCGAAGCGAGCATCGGGCAGACCGTGGACGTCGGCGAGATCGACCTCGTCGAGGCGTTCCTCGCCGCGCCAGGCCAGCAGGGAGGCGCCGGTCGGCGGCTCGACCGGGGGCGCCTCGGGCATCTCCTCGCCGCGCGCCAGCGCGATCACCTGCGCCAGCGACCGGACGCCGAAGACCTCGATGCCCTCGACCATGGCCGCCTCGTCCGCCTGCGGCTCGGGGACGACTGCACGGGCGATGCCACGAGCCGCGGCGGTCATGACCATCGGGAGCACGCCCGGCACGCACCTCAGCCGGCCGTCCAGGGTCAGCTCGCCGATCATCACGGTGGACTCCAGGGCTGCCCGCGGGAAGTCCGCCTGGACCGCCGCGACGAGTCCGACGGCGATCCCCAGGTCGAAGTGCGATCCGCGCTTGGGCAGGTCGGCCGGGGAGAGCAGGATCGTGATCCGCCGCGCCGACGGCCACTCGAGTCCACTGTTGACGATGGCCGACCGGCACCGGTCGCGGGCCTCGCCGATCGAGGCGTCGGCGCGGCCGACCAGGGCGGTCTGGATCTGTCCCTGGCTCACGTCGACCTGGATGTCCACGACATGTCCGGCCGCTCCCTGCAGCGCGACCGTGCGCGTCGAGGCCCACATCAGCCCAGGCCCCGCACGTGCTCGACGATGGCCGGACCGCGACGTGGCCGCAGGACCGCGACGCCGTCGACCCGCACGCCGGGCGGCTGGATCCCGCGCGTCTCGATCCAGCGGGCGGCCAGTCGCATCAGCCGCTCGGCCTTGCGCGCGTCGACAGCCTCCAGCGGGTGCCCACACCAGGTGCCCCTCCTCGTCTTGACCTCGCAGAGCACCAGGTCGGCGCCGTCGCGTAGGACTAGGTCGATCTCGCCGTCGGGGCAGCGCCAGTTGCGGTCGAGCACCACCATCCCGGCCTCGACCAGCAACCGCTCGGCGACCCGCTCGCCGTAGCGTCCCAGGGCCGCGTTCTGCGCCGCGGTGCTCATCGGGCATCGCCGTCGTGAAGGAGTCGCTCGGTCATGTCGCCAGCCAACCGGGCCGGCGAGGAGGGCACGAGTGCCCGGCGGACATCTGTGGAGAGGGGCGCCGAGACGGGGCCTGTGGACAGTTCGTGGTCAGCCGAGCGCGGTTCAGTCGATCAGGCGCACTGGGTCTCCTACGACGGACGCGTCCCAGGTGGTGATGTCGGTGACGTCCGTCCCGGGGAAGGAGACTGTGACCCGGTACCAGCAGCCGCCCATCGAGGAGTAGTCGCAGTTGTAGTCGGACGGGATCGGGATGGTGATCGTCTGGACCGCACCATTGTTCTTGTCGTTGTTCACCGGTGCCGTGCAGCCGATCAGGGTGACCTCGTTCTTGCCGGCGTACCCACCCACTGAGCGACAGCCTCCCGGGAAGGGGGTGGTCCGGATGCTGCCGGTCGCGTCAGCAGGGGCGACCACCTTCACCGTCCCTCCGTTGTCCTTGGCCACATCGGCGATGTCGAAGAAGCTGAACGAGACGTACTGCCCCGCCGCGCCGGGAAGCACGCGGATCAGGTTGAAGGTGCTCACCGCCGAGTTGGCGTTGGCGAAGATCGGCATCCGGTCGTAGCCGGAGACGGACACGGCGCGCTCCAGACCCGACTGAGTTACCGCACGGATGCCGAAGGAGTTCGCCCCGAGACCGGTGGTGGTGTCGGCCACACCGCTGCCAACCACCGGATTGTCGGAGTAGATGATCTGGTCCTTGCCGTTGTTCGCGCTGGACGTGTGACCGGGCTTCACGCCCGACTGCACCTGGAGGTAGTAGTCGCCCTCACGCGTCGGCGTGAAGGTGCACAGCGGGGTCCAGTTGTGGAAGACCTGCGCGAGCTGCGGGTTGTACTTGCTGTTCGTCTTGGTACCGTCCTTCTCCTTCAAGGACGTGGCGGTCGGCGCGCTGGTCAGGCCGGTGTACTGCTTGACGCAGCCCCTGATGATCGGCGCCGCCTTGGGGTTCTGGGTGTCGGTCTGCTCGCGCAGGGCGAACGACGTGGTCATCAGGCTGCTGCCCTTGGCGCCAGGGGCGTAGTCGCCGGAGCAGTACGGCGCCCCGGTCGAGGAGGAGCCGCCATTCTTGCCGTACCTCGCCGCAGCGTCGTTGCCGACGTACGGGTTCATGTTGTTGCTGAATCCGGAGGCCGGAAGGTCGGCGCATGCGGGGCCGGTGTAGACGTAGGCCGGGTCGTAGAGCTGGATCGCGACGGGGGTTCCGACCGCCGCCGCGGCGATCTTGACGGTGAAGAAGTATCCGTTGGGGTCGTACTCGGAGTTCTTGCCGCTCGCGCACCTGAACGTGTCCGAGGAGCTGCATGCCAACGTCTGATAGCGGTCACCCTGGACCTTGTCGATCCCGGGGCCCTCGATCGTCGCCCAGAACTGCGGGTTGGAGCCGCAGTTGCTGAA
>CAZTHV010000048.1:0-4480 GCA_964613165.1 uncultured Marmoricola sp. | reverse complement strand
CCGCTGCCCAGAATTGTGGCACCGCCGAGCAATTCGCCGGTGGGTTGGACCCGCGTGCCGTCCCGGTGGGCACCGGCGAGCTGGCCCCGTCGCCGGCGGACGGCTCGTTGCCGAAGGTGTTGCACGGACTGCCCATCGGCGCGGGGCCCTGATAGTCCGCCGAGGCCTTCGCCGCCAGCACCGCGGAGCGGACGCCGATGGCTGCTCCGAAGCTGTTGACCACCCGGCTCCGGACGGTCACGTCCAGCTCACTGGCCAACTCCCCCTGGGTGACGATCACCTCGACATCCGGTGAGGTGTCGTCGTAGCCGTTGCGGGCCGCGACCTCCAGGGCACGCTCCTTGGCCGCGGCGAAGTTCTGCGGCAGGAACGGCACCCCGGCCAGCGCCGCCGCGTCGGCCGCCTTCTGGACCCGCTGTCGCTCGAGGTACCACTGGGCGCTGTCCACGCCGATGGCGGCACAGCCGAGGAAGACGGTCGGCACCAGCATCGCGACGATCAGTGCCGAGGCGCCGGCCTCGTCGCGGCGTGGCCTCCGGAGACGAGCGCAGGCACGACGCACCGCGCGGCTCATCGCGGTCATTGGTGCTGCCCCTTGCCGCAGTTCTGAGTGGCGAGCGGCTCGAAGTTCATCACCGCGCGATCAGAGACGCGCATCGTGCTGCCGAAGATGTTGGTGAGGAACCGGTGGGTGGCACGCAGATAGACGCCGACCCGATCGAGCGGGTTGGCGGGCGTTCCCGGGAAGCACGCACTGATCGTGCTGGAGGTCCAGGTGCCCTCGGCGTACCGGAAGCGGTCCAGCGACGGACTCCACACGAAGCGGACGCAGTTCGAGATCGCGCCGCAGGTGGCCGGCATCGTCTGGTTGCCGTCGGCGCCGGGATAGCCCTGCGCGTTCGCCTTGTAGATCAGCAGGTAGTCGATGTTGTCCTCCGGCATCGCCGACCCTCCGCGCTGGATGGCGTCAGCGGCCAGCTGCGCCAGGGCGGGCGCGCTCTGCGGCGTGCACGGTGGGGCGTCGGCGCCGCCGAGGCAGGCAGCTGGTCCGGCGTCGGCGGAGGCCGAGGCCAGGCGTGCGGCAACACGCACATCCGAGGTGACGGCAGCGTAGTCCCGCACCACGAACGACATCTCAATGATGCCGAAGACGACGATCATGATCACCGGGGTGACGATGGCCAGCTCGACCGCCGCCGCCCCGCGCTCACTCCGTCGTCGCCGGCGTGCCCGAGCTGGCATGCCGTACCTCCTCGCGGGGAAGCGTACGCGAGGTATGTCCTATTTGTCGGCTTTTAGAATTAACCCAGCAGCCGGACTCCCCGGCACACCGGCCGGCTCCGCATGTCGATGTCCACCACGCCCACGGTGACTCCGATGAAGGCGAGCACGGCGTTGAGGATCGGCGAGACCGTCTCGGAGACCAGGTCCAGCGCGGTCTTGACGACACCATTGAGCAGGATGCCGCTCAGCGGGTCTACGAAGGCGGCGATGATGCCCAGCAGGCCGCCCTCGTTGACCAGGTGCACATCGGTGGCGTTCATCTTGATCGCCTGACCGAGACCGCTGGCCGGCACGGTGACCGACGGCAGCTCCGCCGGTGGCGGGGAGTAGGTCACGGTCGTCGTCGCCGAGGTCGCGGCGACCGAGCCCCCGACGTCCACCTTGAGCCCGACCTTGGACAGCCCGGTCAGCAGCAGCGCCGGCTTGATGGTCAGGTTCCACAGCAGTGCCGGGACGATCGAGCCGAGGATGTCGAGGAACTTCCCGATGGTCAGATACAGCAGTACCGTCCCGGCCAGCGAGCCGCCGGCCGTGCCGGCGTTCAGAGTCACCCGCTCGGGAGCGCACGTCGGCTCGGCGGCGAGCCACACCCGGCCGTCGCCGACCCGCACGGTCAACTCGGCCTTGTTGTCGTTGCTGGTGATGCCGAGCGCGGACAGCGCCGCCGTCAGCGGGACCGGCGCCGAGAGCTTCAGCTCGAACTGGGCCTGCCGCGCCTCCGCCCCGGTGGTTCCGCACCGTGTGCGCGGCCGCTGGATCATCCGCAGGCTGGCCAGGCCGGGGATGCCGGCATTGATCGCGCTGTCGCCGTTGGCGGCGAAGACAGCCGCTCCGAACAGGTCCAGCAGGTTCAGCGAGGCCCCCAGTCCGGCCACAGACGTGCCGGCGTCGAGCCCGAGGATGTCGCCGAAGGGGAACATCTCCCCCGGCGCCGCCAGCTGCAGTGACTCCAAGAAGCTCGCGGTCGCGATGCCACCGCTCTGCCTCAGCACGTCGGCACTGGCGAGGATGAGATCGCGCAGCGATATCTGGGTGGTCGCCATGGCGTCGGTGGTGCCGACGCCGAGCTTGAGCATCAGCTCCGCCACCGGGATGGACACATCCTTGAGGGCGACGATGCCGTCGTAGCTGACCACGCCGAACTTGACCTGGAGGATGTTCTTCAGCAGCGGCGCCAGGGCGCTCTTCGTGCTGTCCAGCGTCATCGCCTGGGTGCCCGCGGAGAAGCACACCAAGGGCGTCCGCTGTCCCGCGATGGCGTAGCGGGTGGCACTCGACGAGGCGATGCCGCCCTTGGGCAGCGCGCCTGCCAGGCCGAACGAGACATCGGTGGTCGCGACCACCCGGACCGCCGTAGCAGCCTTGTGACCGGTCAGCGGGATGAAGTAGTCGGCCGATCCGTACTTAGGAGGGTCGAGCTCGCCGACCTGGACCAGGAAGCGGGTGTTCGTCCCGATGCTGCCCTGCGCCGCTGCGCGATCCCTGGCCTTGTTCGTCAAGGCGGCGAGATCGTACTCCGAGGCCTTCTTGGCCGGGTCCAGATCCCGGGCGAGGTCGAGTGCGACCACGTCAGCGACCGCCTGCATGTCCTGACCGGCGACCCGCTGAACGCCCAGGTCGACGGCCACCGCACCGAGCGGGACCATCACGATGCACACGCACAGCGAGAGCACGACCGCCGAGACTCCGCGCTCCTCGCGACGCCACCGGGCCCTCGCGACCTTCAGCCTCCGGCTGAGGAACAGTCGGGTCACGGAGTCACCTCCGCCGTCGCGCTGTAGGAGACGCGGTTCGGCATCACCACGCCCATGCCGGGAATCGGCAGCAGCGGGTTGCTCTCGTAGTCATAGTCGATCTCGACGGTCTTGAACGTCGCCCCTCCAGATGCGCTGTCGGCGATCGTGCACGTTCCCACGACCGTTGCCGCTCGCTTGAGATGACCATTGGTGAGGTCACAGCTGACCCCAGTGGTCATCGCCGCATTGATGGCCGTCTCCACGGCGCTCTTGTTGATCGCCGCCTGGACCGACCAGGGCGGGGCCACCGCTGCCGCCCGGGCGCCCTCGGTGGCCGCCTGGGCCACGGACTGCCGGAAGCTGAGCATGTAGGCGTAGCCGATGATCGCCAAGACCAGCGGGAGCACCAGGAAGCAGATGACCAAGGCAGCCTCGATGGTCGCCGCGCCGCGCTCGGTACGTCGCGGCGGACGGCCAGACCGGCATGCTCCCGCCGTGCTCTCCCCGGGTGCGCCAGTTCCCCACCTGGACATGTCCGAACTCCCTCTCCCATCGGAGAGGCTAGCCTAGGCAAAAGGGATTTTTTGTTATTTAAGTGATAAACAAGGCGTGAGTGGACTCGAGCAGGGGCTCAGCCCAGCGGCTGCTCCAGATCCGACTTGCTCAGCTCCTCCACGTTGACGTCCTTGAAGGTGAGCACCTTGACGTTCTTGGCGAACCGGGCCGGGCGGTACATGTCCCAGACCCAGGCATCGGCCATCGTCACCTCGAAGAAGACGTCCCCGGACTCGGTGCGCGCCTTCACATCGACGGAGTTGCACAGATAGAAGCGGCGATCGGTCTCCACGACGTACTTGAAGATGCCGACCACATCGCGGTACTCCCGATAGAGCGTCAGCTCCATCTCGGTCTCGTACTTCTCGAGATCCTCCGCGCTCATGCTTCCTCCAGACCTCCAGCCGGCTCCTGGGCCGACCATAGACGAGCACCCGCAGCGCCATCGTGCCCGGGCGGGCACCCGGGCAGACGCCAGGACAGCCGGTGGTGCGGCGTCGGGCCCAGCCGGCTCAGCGCCTCGATGTGCTCCGGCGCCGCGTAGCCCTTGTTCTCCGCCCAGCCGTAGTCCGGATGCTCCTCGGCGAGCTCGACCATGAGCCGGTCGCGGGCCGTCTTGGCCAAGACGCTCGCCGCCGCCACCGCGGCGCAGCGCAGGTCCGCCTTGATCATCGTGACCACCGGCGGCACCCGCTCCAGCACGCTCATGCCGAACAGGTCCCCCTGCTCCGGCGGCGACAGGTAGTCGTGGTTGCCGTCCAGCAGCACCAGGTCCGGCGCCAGGTCGAGCAGGGCCAGCGCGCGATGCCCGGCCAGCCGCAGCGCCGGCACCACACCGATCTCGTCGATCTCACCTGGGCTGGCATGGGCCTCGGCGTACGCCGGCGCCCAGCGGCGGATCAGTG
>CAZTHV010000047.1:0-14088 GCA_964613165.1 uncultured Marmoricola sp. | reverse complement strand
GGTCGCGGCGACCCGGGCCGCCACCGACGAGCAGCTCACCGTCCATGTGGCGGCGCACGTGGCCGAGATGCGGCGGCAGGGCACGACGACCGTGGAGATCAAGAGCGGCTACGGGCTGACCGTCCACGACGAGACCCGCTCGTTGGCGATCGCGAGTGGCTTCACCGAGGAGACCACCTTCCTCGGCGCGCATGTGGTGCCGGTGGAGTACGCCGACGACGCGGCCGGCTATGTCGACCTGGTGACCGGTCCGATGCTGGAGGCCGCCGCGCCGCACGCCCGCTGGATCGACGTCTTCTGCGAAGAGGGCGCCTTCGACGAGGACCAGGCCCGGGCGATCCTCCAGGCGGGCATGGCGAAAGGGCTGCGCGGGCGGCTGCATGCCAACCAGCTCGGCCCGGGTCCTGGCGTCCAGCTGGCCTGCGAGCTCGGACTGACGGCGGTCGACCACTGCACCTGGCTGACCGATCAGGACGTCGAGGCGCTGCAGGCGGCCGGCACGGTCGCGACGCTGCTGCCCGGCGTCGAGTTCAGCACCCGGTCGCCGTACCCCGACGCCCGGAGGCTGGTGGACGTCGGCATCGCGGTGGCGCTGGCCAGCGACTGCAACCCGGGCTCCTGCTACACCAGCTCGATGCCGCTGTGCGTTGCGCTGGCGGTGCGGGAGATGGGCCTGACGCCGACCGAGGCGCTGTGGTCCGCGACCGCCGGTGGCGCCCGGGCGCTCGACCGCGACGGCATCGGCCGTCTGGACGCCGGCGCCCGCGCCGACCTGGTCGTGCTCGAGGCGCCGTCGCACCTGCACCTGGCCTACCGGCCCGGTGTGCCGCTGGTCCGGGAGACCTGGGTGGGCGGCCGGCCCGTCTGACGATCGGCTCACACGGCCGGAAAATTGCCGTAACAGACTGTTACATTCGACGGATGAGCACCTCGCATGTCTCGGTCGATCCGCGCACGGAGGCCCGCTTCGTCAAGATGCGGCCGATCACCGGCGGGCCCGAGGGACAGCCCCGCATCGCCCCGGGCGCGCTGCCGCCAGGCCCACGCTGGCCGGGGATCGTGCAGAGCGCCGGGCTGTTGAGGTTCCGGCACCAGTTCATCCCGTGGCTGCACCGCCGCTACGGCGACGTCTTCTCCATCCGGATCCTGCCCGAGGGTCGCTGGCTGGTGGTCTTCAACCGGCCCGAGCACGTCAAGGAGATCTTCGCCGGCGACCCGGAGATCTTCCATGCCGGCAAGGGCAACGCGATCCTCGGCCCGGTCATGGGCGAGCACTCGCTGCTGCTCGTGGACGGCGCGCAGCACAAGCGCGCCCGACGGCTGCTGATGCCGGCCTTCAACGGACACGCGCTGCGCGGCTACCGGTCGATGGTCGAGGGCCTGGCCAAGACCGAGATCGGGTCGTGGACGCCGGGGGAGTCGTTCGAGTCGCTGGGCCGGATGAACGCGCTCACCCTGGAGGTGATTCTCCAGGTGGTCTTCGGGGTCACCGATGAGCGCCGGCTGGCCGAGCTGCGCCCGCTGGTCAACCGGACCGTCGACGTCAGCCCGGTGGTCTTCCTCGGCTGGGGCTGGCCGAGGCTGCAGCAGTACGGGCCGTGGCGCCGCGCCTTCGAGAACCAGGCCGCGCTCGACCACGTCATCTACGCGGAGATCGCCGAGCGCCGCCGGGCCACCGATCTCGACGAGCGGGCCGACGTGCTCTCCCAGCTGCTCCGGGTGCGCGACGAGGACGGTTCGGGGCTGAGCGACGAGGAGCTGCGCGACCAGCTGGTCACCCTCCTGCTCGCCGGCCATGAGACCACGGCGACAGCCCTCTCGTGGACGCTCCACGAGCTGGGCAAGGACCCCGCGCAGGAGGCCAAGGCGCGTGCCGCCGCGCTGCGCGGTGACGACGACCACCTGGAGGCGGTGCTCAAGGAGTCGATGCGGCTGCATCCGGTGATCCCGATGGTGGTGCGGCACCTGGTGGCGCCGGCGACCATCGGCGGCATCGATCTTCCCGCCGGCACGAACGTCGCCGCCTCGATCCTCCTGGCGCACGCCTCGGAGACCAGCCACGCCGACCACGCCCGCTTCCGCCCGGAGCGGTTCACCGAGGGCGAGGTCGCCACGAACACCTGGATCCCCTTCGGTGGCGGCGTCCGCCGCTGCATCGGCGCCGGCTTCTCGCTGATGGAGGGCGTCGCGGTGCTGCGCGAGGTGCTCACGGCGTACGACGTCGCGCTGCCGCCCGGCACTCGCGAGGTCCCCAAGGTCCGCAACATCACCTCGGTCCCGCGCCACGGTGCGCGGATCGTGGTGACCTCTCGTGAGGCCTCGGGCTGAGCCCTGGGCTCTGCTTCGTAGGCTGACCGGGTGAAGCTCGAACGCAAGCACGCCGTCGTCCTGCTGGCCATCGCGGTCTGGAACGTGCTCACCTACGCCCGGTTCACCAAGGCCCTCATCGAGACCGACGAGGATCGTCCAGCTGCGTACTTCGTCGCCCACGGCATCCTCATCGTGGTCAACGTGCTCATCGCGGCCGTCCTCGGCCGGTGGGGGTGGCGGGCCCTCAAGGGATCGGCGCAGGCAGGTCCGCAGTCATAGGAGGATCCCAGCCACCAGCTGACTGCGATCTTCCCATGACTGCTCATCGGAGCCTGGTCCTGCTGCCACTGCTCAGGGGATCCGGGAGCGCACCGCGTCCTCGGTGAGGCCGTAGTCCTCCAGGGAGTACGTGTGCGCCGGGCGCCTTCCACCCCGGCGGGACTCGGCGTCGATGCGAGTGATCTCCGCATCCACCGCGGGCGTCCACTCCAGGCCGAAGGCGTCGTAGATGCCGCGCGTCGTGCCCACGGGGTCGGTGACGAAGTCGTCGTACTCGACGTCGACGAACCGCTCGGCCGGGTGCGCCGAGCGGGCCGAGGCGAAGGACGAGATCGAGCGGGAGAGCAGGTCGAGCTGGGTGCGGCCGATCACGTCTCCGGCGAAGACGTCCGACCAGCCGGCCGTCGCCTCGGCCGACAGCGAGCAGGCCGAGGCCACCGCCACGACGGGATCGCGGTGCGTCTGCACGATCAGCGCGTCGGGGTAGACCGCCATGATCGCGTCGAGCGCCACCAGGTGCGATGGGTTCTTCAGCACCCAGCGCTTGTCGGTGTCGTTGAGGCCGATCAGCTGGAGGTTCTGCCGGTGCCGCTCATAGGCGTCGGTCCAGTCCTGCTCGGCCAGCCAGGCGGAGTACTCCGGCACATAGGCCAGCGACTCGAAGCCGATCGAGGTGCCGGCCTGCCGCAGGATCCGCCAGCACTCCTCGACCGAGGCGGCATCCATGTAGTGGATGCCCATGAACTCGGGGTTGTCGATGTGGTGCTCGGAGAACGCCGCGTTGAGGGCGCTGTAGACCGGGTTCTCCGCCCAGGTCTCCCGTGGCGGCCGCGGCTGCGGCACCTCGGTCAGCCACTGCTCCAGCCCCTGGCTGGCCGGGTCGGCGGTGAGCAGCCGGTGCAGGGCAGTGGTGCCGGTGCGGGGCAGACCGCAGACGAAGATCGGACGCTCGATGGCGACCTCGGCGTACGACGGGAACTCGGCGAAGCCGTGCTCGGAGAGGAGCCGGCCCACCAGCGCGCTCTTGACCATCGTGCGCTGCATGTAGTTGCCCTCGGGGGTGAGGCCGCCATTGCGGGTCAGGTCGTCCACCAGGAGCCGCAGGCCCTCCTCGTGGGCGGTGCCGCCGAAGTCCGACAGCCCGGTGGTGCGGACCGCGGCCTCGGCGATGTCGTCGTACGTACCCAGGTCCGGGCGAGTGCGCGGTGGCATCGGATCCCCGTCAGTAGCTGTGGAACTCGCCGCAGGAGATGTCCAGGCAGACGCCACTGACCGCCGAGGCGAGGTCGGAGGCGAGGAAGAGCGTCGCCCGGGCCACCTCCTCCGGCGTGGCCAGTCGCTTGAGGTCGGTCCGGTCGGCGACCTCGCGGTAGATGTCGTCGTGGGTGACACCGCGCTCGCCGGCCATCCAGTCGAAGTACGCCTTGTTGACGTCCTCGTAGATCCAGCTCGGCGCCACCGAGTTCACCCGGATGCCGCGCGGGCCGAGCTCGGTGGCCAGCGACGAGCTGAGATGGATCAACGCGCCCTTGGTGAGCTTGTAGCCGGAGAACTCCGGCTGCGACTGGCGCAGCACCGCGGAGTTGACGTTGATGATCGAGCCCTCCGAGGCCGACAGCGCGTCCGCGAAGAACGTCGCCAGGCGCAGCGGCCCGAACGCGTTGGTCTCCAGCGAGATGCGCAGGGCATCGTGGTCGACCGTGGTCAACGGCGCCATCGGGGGGATGGCGAAGGCGTTGTTGATCAGGCAGTCCACCCGGCCGTACTCGGCGAGCGCGGCGTCCACCAGCGCCCGGCTGGCGTCGTCGTCGTTGATGTCGGTGGGTACGACGAGCGCGCGGCGGCCGTGTCCGCGGACCACCTCGGCCATCTTGTCCAGCCGCTTCTGGGTCCGCGAGGCCAGCACCAGATCGGCGCCCATCTTCGCCGCCTCCTCGCCCAGGGAGCGGCCCAGGCCGGGGCCGACCCCGGACAGGACGACGATCTTGCCTCGCAGCAGCGGCACCGACTGGTGCTGGTCCGTGGCAGAGGTGTCGGGGAGTCCAGAGCGACCGGGAGAGGGTGCCATGTCGCAAGAATAGAACCTGTTTCAGTTCCGGGTCGAGCCGGTCAGCGATGGACCCTGCGTCCCAGGGTGACCTCCTCGCCGAAGCCACCGTCGAGCTGGGCGTCGTCGTACCAGAGGGCGTGGCGGGAGAGCGTCCCGGTTCCGCCGCCGGCGCGGACCCAGCGCGGATTGCCCAGGCATTCCCGGGGCACGGAGAAGATCACCCGGTCGGCCCGGTAGTCGATCCGCGTCCGCAGGCCGTCGCAGGTCCGGTGCGGCCGGCGGCCCTCCCAGAGCAGCGTGCCCTGCGGCTCGTCCTTCGTGGCGATGAGCGAGGCGGTGCTCAGGCCGGTGCGCCAGGTCCGCATCGACACGACGTGGACGACCTGCTGCCGGTGACGGGGCCGGCTCAGCCGGTCGTACCTGATCCGGAGAAGCACTCGATCGGCCCGGTGCGCGACGCGGAAGGAGATCACATCCCCCTCGCGCCGGCTGGGCGCGAGGGTCGGCTCGGCGTTCTCGCTGGGTGGCTGTCGCTGTACGTCGTGCCGCGCGTCCCGCGTCGTGATGGTGTCGGCGTGGGCCGGGGCTCCGATCGCGACGAGTCCCGCGACCATCACGGCAGTCGCCGTCCCGCTGATCCAACGCCCGCTGACCCAGCGCCTGTTCGTCATGGTGAGCCTCCTCGTCGGGCCACCGTGCGTGGCCGTGGATCCGACGCTAGAAGGCCGGCGAGCGGGGGGTCACCGCCGCGGCACTCAACCTTCCTGGGCCCGGCTACTCAGAGGACGCGTCAGGAGATCATCCGGCGGGCGACGCCGACCTGGCGGGCCTCGATGCGGGCGGCGTAGGAGGACGGACCTATCCGGTTCCGGTCGAAGTACGGCACGCGGGAGGGGAGGTCGGAGAACGACACCACCTCGACCTTGGGTCCGTCCTGCTCCGGCAGTGCGTGGGAGAGGCGCTGCCAGCGCAGCATCATGACGCCCTGCGGGTGGCCGCAGGTCTCCAGCCAGTTGGCCAGGCCGGGGCTCCGCTCGCTGACCACGTAGCGGTAGCGACCGTCGGGGTCGGCCACGGACTGCGACTTGTTCAGCGAGGTCTGGTGGTGCTCGTAGTCGGTGGAGACGTACCACCGCGAGCCGATCTGGATGGCCTGATAGGGGCACTCGCTCACCGCGACGGTGACGATCATCGCCTCGTCCTCGCCGAGCGAGTAGTGGCCGATGGAGGAGAGCTGCGAGGCCAGGCCGCCGGGGGTGGGGGCGGGCACGGTGAGTGTGTTGACCGGCTCCCGGTAGGTGAACCACTCGGGGAAGGCGAACCAGGTCCTGATCCGGCCGGTGAGCAGCTTCGCCGCGACGGCGTACCGCTTCACCACTCTGTCCGCAGTGAGCGCCGGCCGTGGCCGCCCGGCGGTGTCGAGCCGCTGGATGCGCAGCCGGCCGCGCTCCTCGCTCGCCCAGTCGTCGTAGACCTCGCGCACGATCAGCGTCGCGCCCTTGCCGAGGCCGAGCTCCGGGCCGAAGCGCCACTCGAAGCTGCCGTCCTCGGCGATGTCCAGCTCGCGGTCGTCGAAGGCGACGACGGTGTTCGGCGCCCCGGAGTCGGAGTAGGTCCCATCCATGATCTGGAAGGAGAGATCGGCGGTGGTGCCGCGCACCCCGGAGACGACGTACGACGCGCCGGGCGCGAGGTAGGCGTTGAAGTAGACCGCGTCGGGGTTGTCCAGCCCCTGCCGGGAGTACTGGTGCGTGGGGTTGATCAGGACCGGGTGCTCGAGGTCGTAGTCGAAGGCCATCTGCAGCGCTGAGCGGATGCTGCCGGCGAGGTACTCGTAGCCCTCGGCCATCTCCTGGGCGCGATCCCGCTCGGGGATCTCGAACGGCGGGTCCGCGATCTGCCGCTCGGCCTCGCGGACGGCCGCGGCGAAGGCCTCGACGCCGTCGTTGAGCACGTTCTGGGGAGGGGTCACGGGTTCACCTTGGCGATGATGCTCTCGGCGTACCGGTCGAGGTGGTCGATCTTGGTCTGCAGCGGCTCGGTGTCGGGCCCCTTGATGTAGGGCACCCGGAAGCCGACGATGCAGTCGGTGACGCCCTTGTCCTCCAGTCGCCTGATGCCGTCGGGGTCGTAGGCGTCGTAGGAGATGACGTGCACCTCGAAGTCGCCCCGGGTGTCGCCCTCGGCCTTGCGGATCTCGGCCAGCCGGCCGAGCAGGCGGTCCAGCTCCTCGCCGTCGCCGCCGGCGTGCATCCAGCCGTCACCCTTGAGCACGGCCCGGCGCAGCGCGGCGTCGGCGTGACCGCCGACCAGCAGCGGGATCGGCTCCGGCGCGGCGGGGGTCTGCTTGAGCGGCGGGAAGGAGTAGAACTCGCCGTCGTACCCGAAGAACTCACCGGAGGTCAGGCCGCGCAGGATGTCGATGCACTCGTCCATCCGCCTGCCGCGCCGCTCCCATGGCACGCCCATGGCCTCGAAGTCCTCAGGCCACGGCGAGAGCCCGATGCCCAGCCCGAGGCGGTTGCCGGACAGGAAGGCGACCGAGGAGGCCTGCTTGGCGACCAGCACCGGCGGGCGGATCGGCAGCTTCAGGACGAACGGGGTGAACCGGAGCGTGCTGGTGTGCGCGGCGAGATGGGTCACCAGGGTCATCGTCTCGATGAACTCCTTGTCCTCCAGGAACTTCCGGTCGCCGGTGTCGGTGTAGGGGTACTTGGAGTCGGACTCCCGGGGGTAGATCAGCGAGTCCGCCACCGTCATCGAGGTGTAGCCGGCGGCCTCGGCCGCCTGCGCGAGGGGCGCGTAGAAGCCGGCCTGGGTCATCGCCTCGGCGTAGGTGAAACGCATGCACCAACACTAGAACCTGTTCCAGTTTTCTGCCATAGTCCGTTCCCGGACCCTGCGAGACGGCGACCCGGTGGTTGTGGTGGCGTCGCAGGCGGGGCGTCGGAGCGTCCTCGGTGGTACTTCAACGTGATCACGGATCCGGAGGTCACCGTGCAGATCGGCCGTGAACGACGGGTGCTGCGCGCGAGTGGCCGACGAGGCCGAGCGCGATCTGCCGTGGTCACGGCTGGTCGACCTCTACGCGCACTACGCGGCGTACCAGTCCTGGACCGACCGGGCAATCCCGGTCGTCGTGCTCGAGCCACAGGAGACGTGACCGGGGCCTCGGTGCCGAGTGTGGCGCGGCCACCTATCCTGACCGGGTGCAGGGTGACGACGAGGTCGGGCTCGGCGGGGGTCTGGAGGACGAGCACGCCCCCGCCGCCGACTCACGCGAGGAGCGGCAGCGCGAGATCCGCCGAGTGCTGCTCAAGGCGCTGGGCATCGTCGTGGCGATCGCCGTGGTCATCTGGCTGGGCTCGTGGGTGATGATCAAGGGCCTCGGTCTCGATGACATCGAGACCACCGGCCCGCCGGTCAAGCTGCAGCCGGTCACCCCGCTACCCACCACGGCGCTGCCGGTCCCCTCGGAGTCGCCCGACGCCACCGACGACCCGGAGGACGAGACGACCGAGGAGCCCACGGCCGACCCGAGCCCGTCCGGCGATCTCCAGCTCAGCGTCAGCCCGGTCGCCGTGGGTCCGATGGAGCGGATCAACCTGACCGGGCAGTGGCCCGGCCACGACGCCGTCGGCTTGGCAGTGCAGCGCTTCGAGGGCGGCCAGTGGATCGACTTCGGGGTGCAGGCACGGGTCAAGGTGGGCGCCTTCACCACGTACATCATGACCGGGCGGACCGGCGAGCAGCGGTTCCGGATGTTCGACCCGGGCAGCAAGACCGCCTCCAACGAGGTGACCGTCACCATCGGGTGACCGATCGTTCACCTGGAGCGCAGATCGTTGTCATTTCGCGATCAACCGTTGCTGCGCGCCATGGTTCGGCGGGTCTACGTTCGGCTGGATGCCGGCCTTTCGATCCGGCGGAGGGTCCTGTAGGTGAGGTGACTGACGTGCACAAGAGGTTGCGCTTCTGGTCGGCACTGGCTGCCGGCGTAGTGCTGGCGCTCGTGGTGAGTGCCTGTGGCTCGGACTCGGACGACGGTGACTCCGGTGGCAAGGCCTCCGGAGCATCCTGGACGCTCGGCACGACCGAGACGGTGACCGCGATGGACCCGGCCGGCTCCTACGACATGGGCTCGTGGAACATGCAGTACAACATCTTCGAGCAGCTGGTGGCGATCCCGGCCAACGGCAGCGAGCCAGAGCCGGACGCCGCCGAGTCCTGCACCCAGGACGATCCGCAGACCATCACCTGCAAGCTGCGCAGCGGGCTGAAGTTCTCCAACGGCGACGACCTGACCTCCTCCGACGTGCTGTTCTCCTTCAAGCGCAACGTGGAGATCGCCGATCCCAACGGCTCCTCGGTGCTCCTCGGCTCGATCAGCAACGGTGACGAGAAGTCGCCGGCGCTGGCCGACGGCGCGATCGAGACGCCGGACGACACCACCGTGGTCTTCCACCTCAACCAGCCCGACCTGACCTTCATGAAGGTGCTCACCACGGCGACCGCCTCGATCGTCGACGAGGACGTCTTCCCGGCCGACAAGGTCCTCCCCGACGACCAGGTGATCGGCTCCGGGCCGTACAAGCTGGCTCAGTACAAGGCCGGCGAGCAGGCCGTGCTGGAGGCCAATGCCGACTACGACGGCTCGCGCAAGCCCAAGGCCGACAAGGTGTTCATCCAGTACTTCAACGACGCTCCGCCGCTGAAGCAGGCCGTGGAGTCCGGCCAGGTCGACATCGCCTGGCGGACGCTCAGCCCGACCGATCTGAACTCGCTGAGCGACGGCGGCAAGGTCGACGTGATCGAGGGCAAGGGCTCGGAGTTCCGCTACTGGGTCTGGCAGCTGAGCACCGACGCGGGCAAGCAGAAGGCCGTCCGCCAGGCCGCGGCCCAGCTGATCGACCGCGACACGATCGCCAAGGACGCCTACGACGGCGTCGTCACCCCGTCGTACTCGATCGTCCCGCCGGGATTCGCCGGCCAGAAGGACTCCTTCAAGGACAAGTACGGCGACCCCAGTGTCGACGCGGCGAAGCAGATCCTCACCGACGCCGGCGTGCAGACCCCGGTGACGCTGACCGTCGGCTACACGCCCACGCACTACGGTCCCAACGCGGTGGACGAGGCCAACGAGCTGGTCGACCAGCTCAACTCCTCGGGCCTGTTCCAGGCCAAGACCGACAACGCCGAGTGGGAGCAGTACCAGACGCTCTACAAGCAGGGCGCCTACGACGTGTTCATCCTCGGTTGGTACCCGGACTTCCTGGACGCCGACAACTACCTCACGCCGTTCCTGCGCAACGGCGGGTTCTTCCAGAACAACTACCGGAACCCCGAGGTCAACAAGCTGCTCGACCAGCAGATCGGCGAGGCCGACCCCGACAAGCGCAACGAGATCATCGGACAGCTGCAGGACATCGTCGCCGAGGACGTCCCGCTGATCCCGTCGTGGAACGGCAAGAACATCGCGGTGGCGAGCAAGAGCATGAGCGGCGTCGAGGAGACCCTCGACCCGACGTACATCTTCCGCTTCTGGATGATCAGCAAGAGCTGACGCCGGACCGCTCTCGACAGGCCCGGGCACGCTGCGCCGGGCCTGTCGAGGCTCTGGCTTTCCCGGTCGGACGGGGCTGAGGGGAGGAGATCGATGAGCAGCTCGTCGGGCTCGTTGCCGCGGTACGTCGCCGTCCGGCTGCTGCTGGTGATCCCGATGATGTGGGTGCTGCTCACCATCGTCTTCTTCCTGCTCCGGGTGGCCCCCGGCGACCCGGTCTCCTCGGCCCTCGGCGGCAAGCTGGACGCCGACGCGCTCGCCGCCCGCAGGGCCGCGCTGGGCATGGACCGCCCGCTGATCGTGCAGTACCTCGACTACCTCGGCGACGCGGCGCGGCTCGACTTCGGGCACGCGATCACCAACAACCGCCCGGTGACCCAGATCATCACCGACAACGGCGGCGCCACGCTGACCCTGACCGTCGGGGCGTTCCTCCTCGCGCTGGCCGTGGGCATCCCGCTGGGCCGGTACGCCGGGCGCTACCGGGACACCGTGCCGGACGCGTTCATCCGGATCTTCGGCGTGGTCGCCTACGCCGCGCCGGTGTTCTGGGTCGGCATCATGCTGGTGATCCTGGTCGGCAAGGCGCTGCCCAACTGGCCGACCTACGACATCGCCTCGCCGGAGGTGAAGTTCACCGTCCCGACGCACACGCACATCCTGCTGGTCGACTCGCTCCTCTGGGGCGGTCCCGACTCGTTCCTGGACGTGCTGCAGCATCACCTGCTGCCCTGCCTGACGCTCGGCCTGCTGCTCTCCGGGGTGATCATCCGGTTGGTGCGGGTCAACGTCATCCAGACGATGAAGGGCGACTATGTCGAGGCGGCCCGGGCGCGTGGCATCCCCGAGCGGCTGGTGGTGCGACGGCACGCCTTCCGCAACGCGCTGGTGCCGGTCATCACGGTGGTCGGGCTCCAGGTCGCGCTGACCATGTCCGGCGCGGTGCTGACCGAGAACACCTTCAACTGGCCGGGCCTGGGCAACGTGCTGATCGACTACATCAACGGCCGCGACTACATCGCCGTCCAGGGCATCGTCACCTTCCTGGCGATGGTCGTGGTGGTGGTGAGCGTCGTCGTCGACGTCGTCAACGCGCTGGTCGACCCGCGGGTGAGGTACTGAGATGAAGCTGCTTCGCACCATCTGGAACACCCAGGGCCTGGCCCGGTGGATGTTCCTCATCGGCATCGTGATCGCCGCGGTCTTCGTGGTGTTCGCGATCTTCGCGCCCTGGATCGCGCCGTACGACTTCGCCCAGCGCAGCCTCGACGGGGTCAAGTTCCCCAAGCTCGGGCCGCCGTCCTCGGCGCATCCGCTGGGCACCAACGACCAATTCTTCGACATCGCCTCGCGGGTGATCTGGGGCGCGCGCACGGCGCTGGAGGTGATCGTCCTCTCGGTCGTCTTCTCGGCGGCGATCGGCGTGCCGCTCGGCCTGGTCTCCGGCTTCGTCGGCGGCTGGTTCGACCGGATCGCGGTCTTCCTGATGGACGCCCTCTACGCGTTCCCCTCGCTGCTGCTGGCGATCGTCTTCTCCTTCCTGCTGCGCGAGCGGCTCGGCGGCGGCGTGATGGCGGCGGCGCTCTCGCTCACCGCGATCTACGTCCCGCAGTACTACCGAGTGGTCCGCAACACGACCGTGTCGGCTCGCGAGGCGACCTACGTCGAGGCGGCGCGGGCGATCGGGGCGCCACCGCTGACGATCATGCGCAAGTACCTCTTCGGCAATGTGGTGCAGTCCGTCCCGGTCATCGGCACCCTCAACGCCGCCGACGCGCTCTCCACCCTGGCGGCGCTGGGCTTCCTCGGCCTCGGCATCCAGCCGACGGAGGCCGCGGAGTGGGGCTACGACCTCAGTCGCGCGCTGGACGATGTCCAGGCCGGCACCTGGGGCCCGTCGATCTGGCCGGCGATGGCGATCATCACCCTGGTCACCGCGCTCACCCTGGTCGGCGAGGGGCTCAACGAGACGGTCAACCCCGCGCTGCGCCGGCGCCGGCTGCTCAAGGTCGCCTTCCCGACTTCTGCAAGCAGCCCGTCGGCAGGTGAGGAGGTGCGGCCGTGAGCGACGACGTACCCGTGCTCGAGGTGCGCGACCTGCGCGTCTGGTACGGCACCGAGCGCGGCCCCGTCCGCGCGGTCGACAAGGTGAGCTTCTCGCTGCGCAAGGGCGAGATCCTCGGCCTGGTGGGCGAATCCGGCTGCGGCAAGTCCACGCTCGGCCGCGGTCTGATCGGGCTGCTCCCCGACGGCGCCGCGCGCGACGGCGAGCTGCGCTTCCAGGGCACCGACCTGCTGAGGCTGACGACGCGGGAGCAGCACGCCATGCGTGGCCGCGACGTGGGGATGATCTTCCAGGAGCCGCTGACCCGGCTGAACCCGCTGATGCGGATCTCCGAGCACTTCGCCGAGACGCTGCGTGCTCACGAGGGCGGGATCGGCAAGGCCGAGATCGAGCGGCGCTCGCTGGAGGCGCTGCGGATGATCGGCATCCCGCCGACGCGCTACCGGGCCTACCCGCACGAGTTCTCAGGCGGCATGCGGCAGCGCCTGATGATCGCGCTCACCCTGGTGCTGCGCCCTGCGTTCGTGGTGGCCGACGAGCCGACCACGGCGCTGGACGTGCTGGTCGAGGCCCAGATCATCCGGATCCTGCACGACCTGCGGCGTGAGTACGACACCTCGCTGCTGCTGATCACCCACAACCTGGGCATCGTGGCCGAGGCGTGCGACCGGGTGGCGGTGATGTACGCCGGGGAGATCGTCGAGATCGGCGATGCCCGGGAGGTCTTCGCGCACCCGCGACACCCGTACACCCGCGAGCTGCTGCGCTCGACCATCTCGCTGCGCACCACCGGGCTGAACTACATCGAGGGCGCCCCGCCGGACCTGGTCGAGCCGCCGCCCGGCTGCCACTTCCACCCGCGCTGTCCCGACGCGATGAACGTCTGCGCGGTCCGCGCTCCCGAGGAAGGGCGCTACGGGAGCACGCTGGTGCGCTGCTGGGCCGTCGATCGGGAGGCGGGGCGAGTGGAGCTGGACGCGCACGAGGCCGCGCCCCTGGAGCGGGAGGAGCTGGCCGTTGCCGACGAAGCCTGACACCACGACCGGGATCGCGACCGAGCCGGCCCCCGGGCCGATCCTCGAGATCGCCGGCCTGGACATCCACTTCCAGCTGCAGGGCAACGCGCTGTCCCGGCTGCTCGGCCTCTCCCAGCGCACCGTCAAGGCGGTCGACGGGGTCAGCCTGGAGCTGGGCCGCGGCGAGGTGCTCGGCCTGGTGGGCGAGTCCGGCAGCGGCAAGACCACGCTGGGTCGCGCGCTCCTGGGACTGGTGCCCGCCACCGCCGGCCGGATCACCTACCACTCCTCCCGCGAGGGCGCCCAGGACGTCGCCTCTCTGCGTGGGGCCGCGCTGCGCCGGTTGCGGACCGACCTGCAGATGGTCTTCCAGGACCCGCACGCCGCGCTCAATCCGTCGATGACCATCGAGGAGGCGGTCGGCCATCCGCTGAAGATCCACAAGGTGGCCTCGGGCGAGGAGCTGCGCCGCCGGGTCGCCGACGCCCTGGAGCGGGTCGGGCTCTCGCCGGTGGAGCGCTACCTGTCGAAGTACCCCTCCGACCTGTCCGGCGGGCAGAAGCAGCGCGCCGTCATCGCCCGGGCGATCATCCTCGGTCCGCAGCTGCTGGTCGCCGACGAGCCGGTCTCGATGCTGGACATGAGCGTGCGGGCCAAGATCCTGCAGCTGATGCTCGACCTCAAGGCCGACCTCGGGCTGACCTACGTCTACATCACCCACGACCTGGCCAGCGCCAAGTACGTCTGCGACCGGGTGGCGATCATGTACCTCGGCCGGATCGTGGAGATCGGCGAGACCGAGGAG
>CAZTHV010000046.1:0-14089 GCA_964613165.1 uncultured Marmoricola sp. | reverse complement strand
GCAGATTCGGGCGGCACATGCTCTGGCCACCGACCTGCGAGTGCCGCTCGTGGTCAACGAGCCCCAGTACAGCCTGCTGTGGCGCGTGATCGAGGCGGAGGTCGTGCCGGCCTGTCAGGAGCTGGGCATCGGTCAGCTCGTCTGGTCGCCGGTTGCCCAGGGTGTCCTCACCGGCAAGTACCTCCCGGGCCAGCCACCCCCGAAGGACTCGCGTGCCACCGACCCCAAGGGCAGCAACGACATCCGGCTCTTCGACTTCATGACCGACGCCGTCTTGAGCCGGGTCCAGGAGCTCCAGCCGATCGCCGCCGATCTCGGCGTGTCGATGGCGCAGCTGGCCATCGCGTGGGTGCTGCACCAGCCGAACGTCGCCGGCTCGATCATCGGTGCCTCGCGGCCGGAACAGGTCGTCGACAACGCCCGGGCCGCTGAGCTCACCTTGAGCACCGAGACCATGACCGAGGTCGAGCGCGTCCTCGACGAGGTCGTGGAGCGTGACCCCCGGCGTACCGAGAACTCCGTGAACTCCTCCCCGCGAACCCGCGACTTCGCGTGACCACCCACCACCATCCACCTCAGGAGCAGCAGTGTCCGTGACCCCCACTGTCGTCGTCGCGTCCACCAGCGGTGCCTTCGTCCAGGCCCAGCGTGACGCGTACTTCGATTCCTTCACCCGCGAGACCGGCGTCGAGGTGGTCGTGCGCGAGAGCGACGGCACTCGCGCACGAATCCGCCAGCAGGTGGAGGACTCGCACGCCGACCCGGTCGATCTCGTCTTCCTGGCGCCCGTCGAAGCCCACCTCGCCGAGGCCGAGGGCCTCCTCGCGCCGCTGGACCTTCCCGACGCCTCGCCGGAGGCGTTCCGGGAGAGCTCGCTGTCCGGCACCTCGATGGCCGCGATCTACTCCGCGCTGGTCCTGACTTGGAACACCAGTGCCCTGACCGGCGGAGCCGGCCTGCAGGTCCTGGCCGACCCGGCGGTGTCCACGCCGCGCGCTCTGCGAGCTACCGGCCCACAGGGGACTCTGGAGATGCTGTTGCTGTCCCACGGCGTTCCGCCGGAGGAGCTGTACCCGCTCGACCTCGAGCGGGCGTGGGCCGCCTTGGCGGCGATCGCCTCGTCCGTCGTGTGGTACGACAACTACGACGAAGGCACCGCGCTGATCGCGGAGGGCACGGTCGGACTGGGCCTGCTGGCCAATGGACGTGCCTACGGCGCTCGCAAGGCCGGTCAGCCGGTGGGCTACACCTATCAGGGAGCGGTCTCGTTCGTGGACCGCTGGTGCGTGCCTCGCAACGCTCCCCACCTCGCTGAGGCGATGCGGCTGTTGACCTACCTGAGCCTCGCCGAGCCACAGGCGCGGTTCGGGGAGGCGCTGGCCTACGGTGGCACGAACCCCGGCGCCGACTCGCTGCTCTCGGCCGATGCCTCCGCGGCCGTGCCCACGTCCCCGGCGAACGCCGAGCTGCTGACCACACTGGATCCGGCTTGGTGGACCGAGCATGGCGAAGCGACCTCCCGGCGATGGCGCGAGCTGGTCGACGGCTACCGCGCGGCGGGCGCGGAGAGGAGGAGCTGAGATGGGACGGCTGAATGGCAAGGTAGCCCTCGTCACCGGAGGAGCGCGGGGCCAGGGACGCGCGATCGCCGAGAGGTTCGCGGCCGAGGGCGCGGATGTCGTGCTGTGTGACGTGTGCACCGACGAGCCGCTGTTGGAGTACCCGCTGGCGACTCCGGCGGATCTGGAGGCGACCCGGCTGGCCGTCGAGGCCGCGGGTGGCCGCTGTCTGGCCCGCCAGGTCGATGTCCGCGACCAGGCGGCCCTCGACGACCTGGTCGCCGAGGCCCGCGACACCTTCGGAAGAGTCGACATCGCCTGCGCCAATGCCGGCATCGTCGCCTTCTCCTCCCTGTGGGAGACCTCCGAGGAGGCCTGGCAGGCACAGCTGGCCGTCAACCTGACCGGCGTCTGGCACACGATCAAGGCGGTCGCCCCCACCATGATCGAGCAGGCCTCCGGCTGTCTGGTCATCACCGCCTCGACCAACGCGCGTGAGCCCGGGCCCACCAACGGCGCCTACACCACGACCAAGCACGGGGTCATCGGCCTGATGCGGACCGCGGCCTTCGAGCTCGGACCGTACGGAATTCGGGCCAACGCGATCCTGCCTGGCGCGGTGATGACTCCGATGATCGACAACGACATCGTCCGGCCGCGGTTCGTCGGCCAACCGGACGCGAGCTCCGCTGATCTGCTCAATGCCACTCGCAACTGGACCATCATCCGGGGCAAGGGTGCCGCGCTGCCCGAGGAGATCGCCTCGGCAGCCCTGTACCTGGCCAGCGACGAGGCAGCCAGCGTCACCGGGATCGAGCTGACCGTCGACGGCGGCCACAGCATCATCCCTGGGATGAACCCCAACCCCACGTGGCTGGAGTAGCTGCGTGGCGATGTTCGGCACCCCGCGCCTGCACGATGTGGTGCTGCCTCCGCACGTCGACAGCCCCGCCCTGATCGTCGACGGCGAGATCCTGCTCGACAACATCAGCCGGATGGCCGCCGGTGCGCGCGAGAGGCAGGTCGCGCTCCGTCCTCACTTCAAGACTCACAAGACCGCCGAGATCGCGCACCTACAGGCCGAGCACGGTGCCGTGGGCCAGTCCTGCGCCACTCTGGGAGAGGCCGCCTTCCTGGCCGACCACGGCTTCACCGACGTCTTCGTGGCCTACCCGGTCTGGCCGTCGGGTCCACGACGCCACACCCTGCGAGACCTTCACCAGCGCATCGATCTCACCGTCGGGGTTGACTCCGTCGAGGGCGTCGAAGCCGTGGCCGAGACGCTGTCCGGGTGCGCGAAGCCGGGACACGTGCTGATCGAGGTCGACAGCGGCGGACGCCGTACCGGTGTCAGCCCGGATCGGGTCGAGAGCATCGGCAGGCATGCCCGCAGACGCGGCCTGGACGTGGTCGGGGTCTTCACCCACGGCGGGCACTCCTACGCGCCCGAGGCCGCTGCACCGGCCGCCGACGACGAGGTCGATCACCTCTCCGCCGCTGTCCAGGCCCTGGCCTCGGCCGGCATCCATGCTCGTGTGGTCAGCTCCGGCTCGACACCGACAGCACTCGTCTCCGCCCGTTCCCCGGTCACCGAGGTCCGTCCGGGAACCTACGTCCTCGGAGACCGACAGCAGGCTCACCTCGGCTCCTGCACGCCCGAGCAGGTGGCTCTCTTCGTCGCCGGCACGGTGGTCAGTCGCGCCGTGCCCGGCCAGTTCGTGGTCGATGCCGGCACCAAGTGCCTGGGCCGAGAGAGCCAGCCCTGGCTGGAGGGCTTCGCGGCGGTCGCCGGCATGCCGGAGGCCGTCGTGGAGCGCCTCTACGACCATCATGGCGTCTGCCGATGGAATGGGGACCCCCCGTCGCCGGGCACCCGTCTGGCACTGATCCCGAACCACGTCTGCCCCGTCGTCAACCTGGCGACCCACCTGTGGGTCCTCGAGGGGCAGCGCGTCAGCACACGTTGGGAGATCGGCGCGCGCGCCGTCGTCTAGTCGCCGGGCCCGTTCACGCGGCCAGCCATCGTCCCAGCCGCTTCCCCGACCACACGCCCTCGCGCATGGTGACCTCGCCCGACTGCATCACCCAACGAATTCCCACCGGCGGCTGCTCCGGCTCGGCGAAGGTGGCTCGATCGGAGACCTCCTCGGCATCGAAGCAGACCAGATCGGCCACCATCCCGGCCCTGATCCGACCCCGGTCGGACAGACCGAAGACGTCGGCGGGCAGCGAGGTCATCGATCGCACCGCCTCGGCCAGCGGCATCAGTTGCTCTTCTCGGACGTACCGGGCCAGTACCCGTGGAAAGGTCCCGAACGTCCGTGGATGCGGCCTGCCACCGGTGCCTCGTGGCAGGCCGTCGGAGCCCACCATCGCCCACGGCCAGGCCATCACCGCGCGCACATCGTTCTCATGCATCGCGTGCATGATCATGGTGGCCTCGAGATCGTTGCGCACCAGTAGGTCTACCAGCACCGCGACCGGGTCACCGGCGGACTCCCCCGCCAGCTCCGCCAGCGACCGCCCCTCCCCGTGATGGTCCTGGGTCGAGGCCACGACCAGCCCGTCCCAGCCAACCCGCGGGGCCAGGTTCTCCCACGATTCTCCGTCGACGGCGAGGTCGCGGCGCAGTCGATCCACCACCCGGGGATCGACCAGCCGCCGCAGCGTCTGCTCCCGTCCGCCCGCCAGCGCCCAGGGCGGCAGGAGCGAGGCGAGCATCGTGCTGGCCGCCGGGTAGGGATACATGTCCGTGGTCACCTCGATCCCCTGCGTGCGCGCATGGTCGAGCTCGTCCAGGACTCGCGGCACCACTCCCCAGCCGTTGCGGCCCATCGACTTCAGATGGGAGATGTGGAGACGACACCCGCTGCGCCGGGCGATGTCGAGCGCCTCGTGCACGCTCGCGATCAATCCCGAGCCCTCGCTGCGCAGGTGGGTGGTGTAGAGCCGATCCGGCGGAAGCATCGCCGCGATCGACGCCAGCTCGTCGGTGTCGGCGAAGCTCCCGGGTGTGTAGATCAGACCACTGCTGATCCCCACAGCTCCCTCGGTCAGGCAACGACCGGCGAGGGCCGCCATCTGGCTGACGGCGCCGGCATCCGCCGTCACGGCGGTCGAGCCGAGGACCGCGGCACGCAGTGCGTGATGTCCGACCAACGTGACCATCGTCGTGACCGAGCCGGCGCGGTTCATCGCGTCGATGAGGTCGGTCACCGCGGCGAACGTCGGCACACCCGACGGGAACAGCCGGTCCAGGCAGTCCTGGAGATCGGCCCTGTGCTCACCGGTGTAGGGAGCGAGGCTGAAGCCGCAGTTTCCCACCACTTCGGTGGTGACGCCTTGGCCGAGCTTGGCGGTGTCAGGCTCCTCCAGGAGCGGAGAGCTGTCACTGTGGGCGTGCACGTCGATGAAGCCCGGCGTGACCGCGTCGGTGCCGCAGTCCATCACTCGCGACCTGTCGGCGCCGATGCTGCCATACGGCTCGACGGCGACGATCCTGCCATCGGCGATCAGGATGTCCGCGGGGCGAGCGGGCTCCCCGTCGCCGTCGAGCACCGTGGTGCTGCGCACCACCACCTCCGCCTCAGGCAAAGCGCAACCCCGGGTACCCGGCGTCCTCCTCCACGTCGCAGCGGTCGAAGTAGAGGTGTGCGCCTCCGAAGTAGCAGTTCACCTCGGTTGCCTTGCCCTCGACGTTGTTGCCGCGGTACCACGAGGTCAGGCCCTCGGGGACGGGCAGCAACGCCTCCGCAGCCCTCCGCACCTCACCGGTCCATTCCTCCTGTGCCTCCGTGCTGGCCTCCACGCGCGTCAGCCCCTCTCGACGCATGTGCTCCAGGAGGCGGCGGATCCAGGAGCCGGTGTACTCCACCGAGGTAGGCAGATTGTTGAAGGGACTCTGCGGACCGGTCACCATCAGCAGGTTGGGGAAGCCCGCAGTGGCAAAGCCCAGATGAGTACGTGGCCCCGCGGCCCAGGCCTCCTTCAGGGCATGCCCGTCGCTCCCGACGACATCCATCCGGGTCAACGCACCGGTGGAGGCGTCGAATCCCGTGGCCAGCACGAGGATGTCCAGCTCGTGGTGACTGCCATCCGCCGTGACGATGCCCGACTCGTCGAGCCTTACCAGGGGATTGGACGCGACATCCACGACCGTGACCTGCGGCAGGTTGAAGGTCTCCAGGTACTGGTGGCCGCACGGCGGTCGCTTGCCGCCCAGGGGATAGCCCTGCGGGACGAGGACACGTGCCGTCTCCGGATCGTCGATCACCTCGCGCATCCGCTCCCGGATGAACTCGGCGGTGATCTCGTTGGCCCGCGGATCGGTGGTCACATCGTCGAAGCCCTCGAAGAGGATCGAGAAGCCACCGCGCTCCCAGCAGCGCCACAACAGCTCCTGCTGCTCCTCGGGGCTGAGATCCGCGGCCCGGAGCCCCGATGGCTGGAACGGCATCGAGTTCGGGTGGCGCCGCATCAGCGCCTGGCGCTCCTCGAACGTCTGCTCGGCCTGGACATGGTCAGCCTCGGTGAGCTCGCGGTTGCGGGCGGGAAGGATGAAGTTCGGAGTCCTCTGGAAGACCAGCAGCTCCTCCGCCTGGGCCGCCAGCTGCGGGATCGCCTGCACCCCGGTGGAGCCGACCCCGATCACGCCGACGCGACTGCCCTGCAGGTCGACCCCGTCCCGGGGCCAGCGCGAGGTGTGGAACACCGATCCGGTGAAGCTGTCCAGCCCAGGCAGGCGTGGCACGTTCGGCGCGGTCAGCAGGCCTACGCACGACACGAGAAAGCGCGCGCTGACCTGCTCGTCCCGGCCGACGGTGAGCCGCCAGCGGCTCTCCTCCTCCGACCAGTGGGCACCGGTCACCGGAGAGGACAGCGCGATCCGGGGTCCCAGGTCGTGCGTGTCGGCGACGAAGCGGAAGTAGTCGGCCATCTCCTGCTGGGAGGGGTACTTGTGCCTCCAGCGCCATTCCTTCCGAACCCGCTCGGAGAAGGTCAGGCAGTAGTAGCTGAACTCACTGTCGGTCTGCGCGCCTGGATAGATGTTCCAGTACCACGCCCCGCCCACGTCATCCCCAGCCTCGAAGCAGCGAACGCTCAGACCCGCCTCCCGCAGCTGATGAGTCATGAAGATTCCACCGAAGCCGGCGCCGACCAGCGCGACATCGATCTCCTGCACGGACATGTCTTCTCCCTCTCCTACGAGTCCACGGGTGCGTCCGCCGGCAGGGGACGTTCGAAATGGCAGGCGCTCCAATGACCGGGCGCTCGCTCCAGCAGCTCCACCGGCTTCGTGGCACAGATCTCCTGCGCCACCGGGCAGCGCAACCGGAACGGGCATCCGGTGGACGGATCCGGCGCCGTTCGGTCCGGACGCACCGGGACACCCGACCGGCGGGCCGGCACAGGCTTCGGCACCGCTGCCAGGAGCTCGACCGTGTAGGGGTGCCGGGCTCCCGACAGCAGCGTCGCGGTGGGCGCCAGCTCGACCAGCCGGCCCTGGTACATCACCGCAATGCGATCCGAGAGATAGCCCACCACGGCCATGTCGTGGGCGACGAAGCCGTAGGTCAGGCCCAGCCGCTCCTTGAGATCGACCAGGAGGTTGAGCACCTGTGCCTGCACCGAGACGTCCAACGCCGAGACGGGCTCGTCGAACAGCACGAAATCGGGCTTCATCACGATCGCCCGCGCGATCCCGATCCGCTGGCGCTGTCCACCGGAGAACTCTCGGGGATAGCGCTCCAGGTCTGCGGCTCGCATCCCCACCAGCTCGAGGACCTCGACCGCCTGCTCGCGCTGGACGCGACGGGTGCCGATCCGGTGGATTCGCAATCCCTCGGTGACGATCTCACCCACCGACATACGGGGATCCAGGGAGGCCAGCGGATCTTGGAACACCATCTGGGCCCGGCGGCGCAGGGCGGTGGACTCCCTGCGAGTCAAGCCGGACAGGTCCTGACCGTCGAACAGCACTCGACCGCGAGTCGGTGGCATCAGCCCGATGGCGATCCGGCCCAAGGTCGACTTGCCACTGCCGCTCTCGCCCACGATCCCCAAGGTCTCCCCCGCGGCTATCGCGAGCGACACGTCGCTGACCGCGGCGATTACGGCGTCGCTCCCCTTCAGGAGACGCCGTCCACCGAACTCCTTGGCGACCCCGTCGATGACCAGCAGATCACCCACGAGGCATCACCCCATCCATACGTGGCTCCGAGTCGTCGGCGACGGCGCCCCCTGGGTGCCAGCAGACGCCGTAGTGGTCCTCCTCGATCTGGACCGCCTCCGGGTACTGCGCCAGACACTGCTCGTCCGCACGATCGCAGCGGGGGGCGAATCGACAGCCCAGCGGCCACTGGTCCGCCGGCGGGACCACTCCGGGAATGGTCCGCAACCGGACGTCCGAGCGCACACCCACCCGTGGGATCGCGCTGAGCAGCGCGGTCGTGTACGGGTGGGCCGGAGCGGAGAAGAGCTGCTGCGTGTGGCCGATCTCCACGATCCGGCCGGCGTACGCGACGGCCACCCGGTCCGCGACCTCGGCCACGACGGCCAGGTCGTGGGTGATGTGCAGGATCGCCATTCCCAGATCGGCCTGGAGCTCGTCGAGCAGCGCCAGGATCTCCGCCTGGACGGTGACGTCCAAGGCGGTCGTCGGCTCATCGGCGATCAGCAGCTTCGGGCGGCAGGCGATGGCCATGCCGATCACGACACGCTGCCGCATTCCCCCGGACAGCTCGTGGGGATAGGCGCGAGCACGCTGAGCAGGATCGGGGATGCCGACTCGATCCAGGATGTCGACGGCGTCCTGTCGAGCCTGGCGCCGCGATGCGCCGGTGTGCAGCCGAATGCCCTCCGCGATCTGGTCGCCGACCCGATAGACAGGATTCAGCGCGGTCATCGGCTCCTGGAAGACCATGGAGATCTCCTTGCCGCGCACGGCGTCCATCTCGCGGTCGCTGAGGCTCAGCAGGTCCCGGCCCTCGAACCTGATCTCGCTGCCGGGCTCCACCTTGGCCGCGTTGGCCAGCCCCATGATCGCCAGCGCGGTCAGGCTCTTCCCACATCCGGACTCGCCGACCAGACACAGCGTCTCGCCCTCCTCGACCGTCAAGGTCATGCCGTCGACGGCCTTGATCGGACGCTCGCCGCGAGGGATCCAGGCGCGGAGGTTCCGGACGTCCAGCAGCGGTGGGCCGCTCATCGGTTCCGCCCTCCTACCTCGAGGAGCTGCCCCAGGCCGTTTCCGAGGAAGTTGAACGCGACCACCGCCAGCACCACCATCACGCCCGGCGCCACGGCGACGGCGCCGTTGGTTGCCATGAATGCCTGGGCGGTCGCGAGCATGGTGCCCCAGTCCGCCGTCGGCGGCTGGGCTCCGAGGCCGAGGAAGCTCAGCGCGGATGTCTGGCTGATCATCCAGCCCACGTTGACGAACAGCACGACCATCACCATCGGCATGACGTTGGGCAGAATGTGGCGGCGGATCACCCATATCCGGCTCGCTCCGAGAGCCTCCGCGGCCGCGACATAGTCCAACGACCGGATCCGCATCGCCTCGCTGCGGATCATCCGGGCGAGATACGGCACGTTGGCGATGGCGATCGCCGACAGGGCGTTGCCGATGGAGGGGCCGGCGACCGCAACGATGAGAATCGCCATCAAGATGAACGGGAAGCTCATGATGATGTCCATCAGCCGCATCAGCACGGCATCAGTGGGTCCGCGCAGGTAGCCGGCGACCACTCCGAGGATGATCGCGATCGCCGTCGATGCCAGCGCGGCGAGGAGGCCGGCCATCAGCGTGATCCGCCCGCCGTAGAGGATCCGGCTCAGCTGATCCCGTCCCAGATCGTCCGTCCCGAGGAGATGACCAGGCGAGCCCAGCGGTAGCAGCGAGGGCGATGCGCCGAGGGCGTTGGGATCGTGCGGTGCCAGCCAGGGCGCGAGGACGCTCATGCAGACCAGCAGGGTCACCAGAAGCGCCCCGATGACCAGCGAGAAGTTGAGCCGATCGCGCCACTGACCAAGGCGACGGGCCGAGCGCCGTCCCGCGGTCGCCGGCCCGTGCCCCGAGACCGCGGAGGCCGTCGCGTCAAGCATGGACACGCACCCGAGGATCGATGAGCGGATAGACCAGATCGATGACCAGGTTGGACAGCACCACGCTGACAGCGACCACCATCGCCGCCCCCATGACCAGGGCGTAGTCGCGCGAGACCGTCGCGTCCACGAGCAGGTCACCGATACCTGGCCAGTTGAAGACGGTCTCCACCAGCACCGCACCCCCCACCACATAGATGATGTTCAGACTCATCACCGTGCCGATCGCCATCAAGCTGTTGCGCAGGGCGTGCACCACCTCGGCTCGCCGCCGCGAACAGCCCTTGGCTCGCGCCGTCTGCATGTACGGCTGAGTGATCTCCTCGGCGACCGAGGTCCGAGTCACCTGGGCCACCACGGCCGCCGGCGCGATGGCCAGGGTGACCACCGGCAGCACGGCGTGGCGCATCAGGTCGCCGACGTGGGTGTCGACGATGCTGGTGTGCATGCCGCTCGGCGGGAACCATCCGGCCTTGTAGGCGAACAGCCACACCGCCATCAGTCCCAGCCAGAACGGCGGGGTGGCCAATGAGACGAACGTGAACAGATTCACCGCCGAGTCACGCATGGAGTCCTTGCGCAGTCCGGCGAACGTTCCCAGGGCGACACCGAGAAGCGTCGAGAGCACCAGAGCCGGCAGGGCGAGGATCAGACTGTTGCCCAGCCGGTCCCACAGGATCGTGAGGACATCGTCCTTGAGCGAGAAGGAGTATCCGAGATCGCCGGTGATCGCGGACCGGAGCCAGGACCAGTACTGCACATAGATCGGTCGATCCAGCCCCAGGTCCTGACGCAGCGCCTCCAGACGCTCCGGCGTGGCGTTGGTTCCCAACAGCACCTGCGCGGTGTCACCGGGCGCCAGATTGATCGCCGTGAAGACCACGATCGAGACCCCGGCCAGCACCAGCGCCGTGCGCAGTACGTGCCACTTGAGCTGTTCCACCGATCACGTCCCTCCGCACGGTGACCGTGGGCCTCGGACGCCGTCCGAAGCCCACGGTCACCACTTCTTGGCAGCCCGCTGCTACTTGACGCTGACCGCGACCAACGGCGGGAGCACGAACGGCATGGCGCCGTTCACCTCGAAGCCGGTCACGCGGTCGGTGTACACATAGGTCGCCTTGCCATGGTCGACCCACAGCCAGGGCGCGTCGGCGTTGACCAGTGTGCTGACCTCTTCGTACATGGTGGCTCTCTTGGACTGGTCCGTCTCCGCGACCGCCTCGTTGAGCAGCTTGTCCACCTTGGGGTTGTCGTAGTAGCCGGTGTTCAGGCTCGGCGGCACCGACTTGGAGTAGATCAGGGTGTTGAAGTACGGCGCCGGATCCAGGGGAACGTTGGTGAAGCTGTTCGCCCACATGTCCATGTCGTACTTCTTGGGTCCACCGACCACCCGGTCCACGAAGGTGCCGAAGTCGAACTGCTCGATCTTCAGGTCGATGCCGACCTTGGCCAGGTAGGACTGGATCGCCGTCGTCATGCCGACCGGATCCTGCATGCCCGAGCCACTGTTGGGAATGGTCACGTTGATCTTGAAGCCATCCGCGTACCCGGCTTCATCGAGGAGCTCCTTGGCCTTCTCCGGGTCGTAGGGATACTCGTCCACTCCGGTGGCGTGCCCGACCTGGCCGGGAGCCAGCACCTGGTGCGCGGGCACCGCGGCACCCTTGAGGATGTCGTTGGTGATGAACTCGTTGTCGACGGCGTGGTTGATCGCGCGGCGGACCAGGACGTTGTCCAGCGGCGGTTCGGTCAGATCCATCCCCAGCCACCACACCTGGGGGCCGACCTTCGAGTCGACGATGTAGCCGCTGCTCTCCAGTGAGGCGGTGGCCGAGCTCTCCGGGTTGACGATCAGATCGGCAGAGTTGGTCTGCAATGCGTTGACGCGCTGGCTGGCCTTGTCGATGGCAAGCCAGGTGATCGACTCCGCCTTCGGCTCCTCACCCCAGTAGTGAGAGTTGCGCTTGAGCACCAGCTGCTCACCCCGTGCCCACTTGTCCAGCATGTAGGGGCCGGTCCCGCCGCCCTCGGAGGCGAAGTCCTTGCCCTTGTCCAAGGCGACCTCGGAGTTGACGATCCGCCCTGTCGATGAGGTCAGCGCCTTCAAGATGCTGGCGTCCGGCTCGGACAGCGTGAAGGTGACCGTGGTGGCGTCGGTCGCGGCCACCTCACTGACCTTGCCGAAGAACGACAGCCCGTAGGGCCATGGGCCGAACTCGGCGCCAGGAGCCTTCTCGTCGAGCATCCGCTCGAAGCTGAACACCACGTCGTCGGCATCGAGATCGCTGCCGTCCGAGAACTTGACGCCATCGCGCAACGTGAACGTGTAGGTCAACCCGTCGTCAGAGATCTGCCAGCTCGTGGCCAGCGACGGCTGGACCTCGCCGGCACCGTCCAACGCCACCAGCCCGTCGTACATCTGGTTCATCACGTGCATGGTGTTGATGTCCGACACCTGGCCGGGGTCCAGGCTGGTGGCATCCGACTCGTAGGCGATCCGTAGAGCCGAGCTCGACCCACTCGAGCCGGTATCCGACGTAGAGCCACCGCCGCATCCCGCCAGCACAGCCGCGACCGTGAGCGCGACGAACGATACGAACGCGCTCTTTCGAGGTTCCCTCATGGCTTCTCCTCCAACGAAACGACTCGACCCTCACCCCACCGGCACCCGTTCGTGCAGTCTCGTTGTCTTTGTGTGGTGTTTGTGTGGTCTGAATCTGGAGCAGAATCTCGCAATTCTGCCGCCTGATTTACCGAATGGTGCGGCGCGACAGACACTCGCAAAGTGACCTCGGCAAGTCAACGGTAGGAACCCGGCACATCGTGCTGTGACATAACGGTGTGCACGGTGGGTCAGCCGCGAAGGCGTCGCGGGAGTACGACCACCCGCGGTGAGGCCCGGCCGAGAGCGTCGGACCACCCACTGACGGGCCTCTCGGCCGCTGCTATCCGGCCGTCGGTACGCCGTAGGGATCGTGCGCCGCCTCGCTCAGCGGGACGACCTCGCGACCGAGCGGGAACAGCGCGAGCGGGACCATCTTCCAGCAGGCGATGCCGAACGGGATCCCGATGATCGTGATCATCAGCAGCAGGCCGGCGAGCAGGTGGGCCAGCGCCAGCTCCCAGCCGACGAAGATCAGCCAGACGATGTTGCCGATCAGTGACCAGACCCCCGCCTCACGCCGCCACACCACGGTCCGACCGAACGGCCAGATCACGAATCCGGCCAGCCGGAACGACGCGATGCCGAACGGGATCGTGATGATCAGGACGAAGGAGACGATCCCCGCGAGGACGTACCCGATCGCGAGCCAGAAGCCGGCCAGGACGAACCAGAGGATGTTGCCGACCGTGCGCATGAGCCGATCCTAGAGGCGCGGCCGGAAGGGCGCCTCAGATGTCGGTGACCCGGATCCCCGCGTGCGCCTTGTAACGGCGGTTGATGCTGATCAGATTGGCCGTCAGCGCCTCGACCTGGTGAGCGTTGCGCAGCCGCCCGCCGTAGACGCCGCGCACGCCGGGGATGGTGTCGGCCAGCGCCTGGACCAGGTCGGTGGCCTCGCGGTCGTCGCCGAGGACCAGTACGTCGGTCTCGATGGTGGCGACCTCCGGGTCCTCCAGCAGCACCGCGCTGACGTTGTGGAAGGCGCCCACGACCGTGCTCTCCGGGAGCAGTCCGGCGGCCTGCTGCGCGGCAGAGCCCTCGGGCACGTCGAGCGCGTAGGCGCCCTGCTTGTCGAAGCCCAGCGGGTTGACGCAGTCGACGACCAGCTTGCCGGCCAGGACGGGGGCGAGATCGGCGACGAGCTCACCGTGACCGTCCCAGGGCACCACGACCAGGACCACGTCGCCGGCCTCCGCGGCCGCGCGGTTGTCGGCACCGGTGACCGATCCCCCGGTCGCCTCGGCGAGCTCGGCTGCCGCCGCGGCGCCGCGCTCGGCGGTGCGACTGCCGATGACGACACTCAGCCCCGCCTGCGCGAACCGGCGAGCGAGCCCGCGCCCCTGCGGTCCGGTGCCGCCGAGGACGGCGATGGTCTTGCCTGCGAGTTGCTCAGCGCTCATGGGGAACATGGTGGTCCATACCGGACGGGGCCGGCGCACCGGGCCCGCATCCCGGACCGTACGTGTCGAGAGTCACCGGGAAACGCCGGGGATTCCACGTCACGTCCGCGCGCCAGCGTCGTTGACAGGACATGGCTGATGTGTCCTATCTCCCGCGCGACGCGCTGCTCGACCTGCACCGCGCCGTCCTGGCACACGAGCTCGCCTTCGGACGGCAGGGGCGGGCTCTGGTCCTGTCGGTGTGCGTGCAGTCGGTGACGTTCGGCCTCGAGACGCACGAGCCGGTTCCGGGCCACCCCACGTCCCGGGACCGCGCTCGCGATGCCGCCCGCCTGCTCCTCGGCCTGGTCCTGGAC
>CAZTHV010000045.1:12923-14137 GCA_964613165.1 uncultured Marmoricola sp. | reverse complement strand
CCGCGGCACGCCGATCGTCGCGGGACAGCCCGAGCACCCGGTGAGTCGCGAGCTGATCCGGCTGGCCGGCGTACTCGCGCCGGAGCGCGCCGGTGCGCGCGACACCGCGGGGCGGGCCGACCGGGTCACGGCGAAGCGCGGTCTCTTCCGCCGTACGAAGTGAGGAGGTATCGATGAACGACTTCTCCGAGCGCCTCGCCGCCCTCATGCGCGGAGGCCCGGAAGGCGACCCGGGCCACGGCCCGGCCCCCGACAGCACCCCGCCCGCGGTGCCGCCCCCGGGGACCGGCTGGACGACCGCCTTGGAGCCCGTCTTGGATCCCGTCCCGATCGCACCGCAGCCCGGCCCGACCCCGCCGCGCGCACGCCGCGCCACCGCGCCACCGCTCAGTCGCGTACGCACTCACAGTCATGCGGCCGACGCAGACGCCGAGGTCGGGCGGGCGCCCACGCCGGGCGGCCGCGAGCCGTCGCCGGACCGCTTCGACGACCTCAAGGAGAGCGTGCACGAGGAGCTCCTCGTGCGCCTCGGCCCCAAGCTGTACGACGCGAATCTGAGCCCCACCGAGCTCGAGGCGATGGTCCGCCAGGCGCTCAGCGACGTGATGTCCACGACCGACCGGCCGCTGACCAACAGCGACCGTCAGCGGATCACCCAGGAGATCGCCGACGACATCCTGGGCTACGGACCGGTCGAGCCGTACCTCCGCGACGACAGCGTCGCCGAGATCATGGTCAACGGCCCGTTCGACATCTGGCTGGAGCGGCAGGGTCTGCTGGAGAAGGTGGACAGCAAGTTCAACAACGAGGCGCACCTGCGCCGCACGATCGACAAGATCGTCTCCCGCATCGGCCGTCGCATCGACGAGAGCTCGCCGATGGTCGACGCCCGGCTGCCCGACGGGAGCCGGGTCAACGCCGTGGTGCCCCCGCTGGCGATCGACGGCAGCTCGCTGACCATCCGGAAGTTCTCCCGCGATCCGCTGACCGTCCAAGACCTCATCGACTTCGGCTCGCTGAGCCTCAAGACCGCCGACTTCCTGTCAGCCTGCGTGCGCGGACGGCTCAACGTGGTCGTCTCCGGAGGCACCGGCGCCGGCAAGACCACCACGCTGAACGTGCTGTCCTCCTTCATCCCGCGTGACGAGCGGATCGTCACCATCGAGGACGCCGCCGAGCTCCAGCTCCAGCAGCCCCACGTCGTCCGGCTGGAG
>CAZTHV010000045.1:9122-12913 GCA_964613165.1 uncultured Marmoricola sp. | reverse complement strand
CGATCCGCGACCTCGTCCGCAACGCGCTGCGCATGCGGCCGGACCGCATCGTCGTCGGCGAGGTCCGCGACGCCTCCGCGCTCGACATGCTCCAGGCGATGAACACCGGGCACGACGGCTCCATCTGCACGGTGCACTCCAACGGCCCCCGCGACACCCTCGCGCGGCTGGAGACGCTGGTGCTGATGGCCGGCATGGACCTGCCGATCCGGGCCATCCGCGAGCAGATCGCCTCGGCCGTCGACCTGATCGTCCACCAGGCCCGGCTCAAGGACGGCTCGCGCCGGATCACCCATGTCACCGAGGTCGAGCGCATGGAGGGCGACGTGATCACCCTCCAGGACATCTTCCTCTTCGACTCCAGCCCGGGCTTCGACGTCGAGGGACGCAGCCTCGGCCACCTCCGCTCGACCGGCCTGCGCCCGAAGTTCCTGGAGAAGATGGCCCACGCGAACGTGTCCGTCGATCCTCGCGTGTTCACTCCGGAACGGGCATGAGGCGCCGGCTTGCCCTGGCCGTGGCAGTCCTGGCCGCCGGTGCGGCAGCGGTGGGCGTCTCCCCCGCGACTGCGGACGGCACACAGGCCAGCATCGACCACTCCGAGCTCGACGGCCAGACGCTGACGATGCTGGTCTCGGTTCCCGGCGACGCCGACGTCGACCTGGGCTCCGTCTCCGTGACGATCGGCGGCCACCAGGCCGATGCCACCGCCGAGACGGCGACCGGTGCGGGCGTCAGCCGCACGGCAGTCCTGGCCATCGACACCAGCAACAGCATGCGCGGCGCCCGGATCGCCGGCGCGGTCCAGGCGGCGTCGGTCTTCCTGGACACCGTGCCCGACGACGTCCGGGTCGGCATCGTCACCTTCGACGACACCGTCCGGGTCCGGCAGAGGCCCAGCCTGGACCGGGCCGCCACGAAGGCGGTGCTGGGCGACCTCGACCTGCACCGCAACACCGCGCTCTACGACGGCGTGGACCGGGCCGTGTCCGTCGCCGGCGACGGACACGGACAGCGCCAGGTGCTGGTCCTCTCCGACGGGCGGGACAACACCGACGCGTCGTTGGACCCGCTGCTGGCCGCGATCCGCGCGTCCGGCGTCAAGGTCGACGGGGTCGCCCTGGGCCAGGGCAAGCAGACGATGGCCGCACTCACCGCGATGACCGGCGCGGGCCGCGGCTCGGTGATCCATGCGGGCGCCGCCGGCGACCTCCGCAGTGCCTTCGAGAGCGAGGCGATGGCGCTGGCCCGGCAGGTGCAGGTGACCGCGACGATTCCGCCCGCACAGACCGCGAAGGACGCGACCGTGACGGTAGGCCTGGCCGCGGGCGACCAGGCCTACGACGGCTCGGCCTACATCGGTGTCCGCAGCTCCGACGGCCAGGCCGCGGCCGCTCTCTCGGCACCGTCCTCGGGGCCGGTCCTCTCCTCGAGACTGATGTACGCCGGCGTCGCCGCCATCGGCATCGGCGCCATCGGACTCATCGTCGCCCTGCTGGTCAGGCCGCGGGAGGAGCGGGTGGCGCTCAGCGACCAACTCGAGGCCTACGGCGTGGCCGGCCGGCCGGCCCGCCCCACCGGCGACGGCGTACAGCTGGCCTCGCTCACCGCTCAGGCCAAGGCGGCGGCCCAGAAGGCCCTGTCCAGCAACCGCGGGTTCGAGGCCAAGCTCGCCTACCGGCTCGACGGCGCCGGCCTGGCGATGAAGCCGGCCGAGTGGCTGCTGCTGCACCTGGGCATCGTCTTCTCCGCCGGCATCCTCGGCCTCGTCCTGGGTGGCGGCAACCCGTTCGCCATCCTGCTCTTCCTGGCCGGGGGCGTCGTCGGTCCCTGGCTCTACCTCGGCCTGCGGCGTACCAAGCGGCTCAAGGCGTTCGACGCGGCGCTGGCCGACACCCTCCAGCTCATGGCCGGGAGCCTCTCGGCCGGCCTCTCGCTGGCACAGTCGCTCGACACCATCGTCAAGGAGGGCAACGAGCCGGTGGCCTCGGAGTTCAAGCGGGTGATCGTCGAGGCCCGGCTGGGCGTCGGCATCGAGGACGCCCTCGACGGCATCGCCGGCCGGATGGCGAGCAAGGACTTCCAGTGGGTGGTGATGGCCATCCGGATCCAGCGCGATGTCGGCGGCAACCTGTCCGAGCTGCTGCTCAACGTCGCCTCCACCCTCCGCGAGCGGGAGTACCTGCGCCGGCACGTCCGGGCGCTGTCGGCCGAGGGCCGGCTGTCGTGCTGGATCCTGGGCGCCCTGCCACCGGCCTTCCTGACCTATCTGGTGCTCTCCAAGCCCGACTACGTCGAGCCGCTGTTCACGACACCACTCGGCATCCTGATGTGCATCAGCATGGTGGTCCTGCTCACCGTCGGCATCTTCTGGATGTCACGCCTGGCCAAGGTGGAGGTCTGATGAGCACCACGGTCATGATGGTCGGCGTCGGCCTGATCTTCGTCGCGCTGCTCATGGTCATCGTCGCGGTGACGGCGTCGCCGCGAGGCGAGACGGGCGTGAACCGGTCGATGGCGGTGATCGAGGCGCTGACCTCCGCTCCCGAGGAGATGGCCGAGGAGCTGGATCCGCCGTTCGCGGACCGGGTGCTTCTCCCGTTGCTCGCCCGCGCTCAGGGACTGGGCCGCAAGCTCACGCCGGCGGACGCGCACGAGCGCACCCGGGAGAAGCTCGACCTGGCCGGCAACCCATCCGGCTGGACGCCCGATCGCGTGGCCGCCGGCAAGGTGGTCGGCTTCGTCGCCGCCCTGCTCGTGGCGTTGATGCTGGCAGTGGTCATGGGCATGAGCTTCGCGATCGCTCTCGTCTTCGTCGTCGGACTCTCGGTGGCCGGCTACATGGCCCCGAACCTCTACCTCTACCAGCGGGCCTACGACCGCGCCGAGCGCCTGCAGCGCGAGCTGCCGGACGCCTTGGACCTGCTGACCATCTCGGTGGAGTCCGGCCTCGGCTTCGATGCCGCGCTCGCCCAGGTGGCGCGCAACACCGAGGGGCCCCTCGCCGACGAGTTCGCCCGGATGCTGCAGGAGATGCAGATCGGCCGGGGCCGGGCCGACGCGCTGCGCTCGCTGGCCGACCGGACCAACCTGCCCGACCTGCGTGGGTTCGTCAGCGCGATGGTCCAGGCCGATGCCTTCGGCATCCCGGTCGGGCAGGTGCTGCGGGTGCAGTCGTCGGAGATCCGCGTCAAGCGCCGCCAGTGGGCCGAGGAGAAGGCCCAGAAGGTGCCGGTGAAGATCCTGATCCCGCTGATCTTCTGCATCCTGCCCTGCCTGTTCATCGCCGTGCTGGGTCCGGCCGGCATGTCCATCATGAACAACTTCTCCGGCAAGATGTGACTTCGGGGATTTTTGGGATTTTGCCCCATTTGTCCGATTTGGCGGTCACAATGGATCTGCCGGGGCAACGACTCGGCACCCGTCCCGAAGAGTCCACGCAAGTCCCGAAGGGGAAGGAACCCCACTCATGCTCGAGTACATCCGTAACCTGATGAGCCGCCGTGACGAGGACGGCGCCTCCGCCGTCGAGTACGGCCTGCTCGTGGCCGGCATCGCGGCCCTGATCGTCGCCGTCGTCTTCATCTTCGGCAACATGATCAGCGACGTGTTCTCCGACACCTGCACCAAGATCACCTCCAAGGCGTCGATGACCAGCACCAGCTGCACCTGACGGACCCGGCTCGCTGGCCGGCCACCCGCGGAGTGGCCGGCCAGTGGCGTCTCCGCTCCTCCGCGCCCAGTCAGCGCCGCCGCTCCCACTCCCGAGCCAACCCGATCCGCTGCAACAC
>CAZTHV010000045.1:0-9022 GCA_964613165.1 uncultured Marmoricola sp. | reverse complement strand
CGTCGGATGCGAGCCGAACCAGAGCTGACGCAGCGCGGGCGGTGTCGGATCGGCCCATCGGAACAGTCAGCGCCGCCGCTCCCACTCCCGAGCCAACCCGATCCGCTGCAACACCGTCGGATGCGAGCCGAACCAGAGCTGACGCAGCGCGGGCGGTGTCGGATCGGCCAGTGAGCGCAGGGCCAGCGCCCGCTGCACCGCCTCGAAGGCGGCCACGTCGCCGGTCGCCCGCAGCGACGCCACGTCCGCCCGCGCCTCGACCGCGCGGCTGATGGTGTTCTGGACCGGGCTCGCCAGCAGCGCGCCGAGGGTGGCCAGGACCAGGAGCAGCGGCACCACGGCCGGATCCCCTGGACCGGCGACCCCTGCCCGCCGGGTCAGCCGTCCGCCGAGGACGATGCCGAGCAGGCCCATGCCGAAGGCCGCCCCGACCGCTCCCAGAACCGTGCCGGTCAGCACGTCGTGGTGCTGCGCGTGTCCCAGCTCGTGCGCGACGATCACCTCGATCTGGTCGCGCGGCAGGCTCTCCAGGAGGTTGTCGTACACCACCACTCGCCGGGTCGACCCGAACCCGGAGACATAGGCGTTCAGTGTCGTCGTACGCCGCGACGCGTCGGCCACGAGCACGTCGTCGATGCGCACTCCCTCCCTCTTGGCAAGGGCGAGGATGTCGTCGCGCAGCGGCCCGGCGGCCATCGGCTCGAAGCGGTTGAACAGCGGCTCCACGACGACCGGGTAGACGAACGAGCCGACGACCGCCAGCGCCGCCGCCGCTGACGCGGCCCACAGCGGCCAGGTCCGCGGCAGCCGCCGGATCAGGCCGACCACCACGAGCAGCGCGATCGCGGTGAAGACCCAGTCGACGCCGAGCGACACCACCTGGTCGCGCGCCCAGCCGGCCCAGCCCTGGCGGCTGAGCCCCTCGGCGACCGCCATCCGGTGGGCTCGCACCGCGAACGGCAGCGTCGCCACCGATCCGGCCAGCAGGACCAGCAGCGTGCCCAGTGCCACCCGGGCCCACCATCGCCCGGGCAGTCGGGCGACGAGGCGGGCTCCCCAGGGCGTGAGTCCCAGCGCAGCCGCCACCACCAGGGAGACGACGAGCCTCGCCCAGGCGTTGTGCCGGAACATCGCCGAGACCCGCTCGGCGCGAGCGATCTGCGCCTGGTCGAAGACCTGGCCGGCCGCCACCGGGTCCACCCGGCCACCGGGCAACCACGACCACGGCACCAGCCACGCCGCGAGCACGACGAAGACCACCCCGGAGACGACGGCCACGAGCCAGGCCACTGTGCGGACCGCCGGATCCGGCGGGGGCGCGGACGAGCTCTGCACGGCCTCAGCCTGCCACGGGCGCGGTCGAGGACAGCACCCCGGCGAGGCGAGCGACGTCGGCCGCCCAGCGGCGCACGAAGTCCGCCTCGGTGGTGCCCAGAACGCGGCGGAAGGCCCAGGTGGTGCTGCGGCCCCCGCCGACGGTCTCGTAGAACCGGACCAGCCTCGCCTCGCCGTACTCGGCGGCGATGAAGCGGGCCGCCAGCCAGGCCTCCTCGTACGTCGCCCCCAGCCCCGGAGCGGTCGGCGCGAGATCCTCCGCGGTCGGCAGCCGTCGCGGTGGCCCGGACTTGCGGACCCGGGCCAGCACCTGGCTGGCTGCCGTCGCCACCGGGATCCCGGCATGGGCCAGCGCGACGTAGTCGGCGAAGCCCTCCAGGAGCCAGGTCGGCATCGAGGCGAAGGTGGCATCCGTCGCGACGTGCGCCGTCTCGTGACTCATCACCACCTGCGCGCCCCTGGGCCCGAGCGCGTCGAAGACCCGAGGGTTCAAGAACACGTGCACCGGCGCGCCCGGCACCAGGGAGCCGTCCACCGACGTCGTCACGGCGGCGATGGTGGCGTATTCGCCCTGCCGGGCCGCCAACGCGGCCTCCAGCTCGGCTTCCGAGGCGGGCGCCTCGACGACCAGCCGGCCGGACCAGTCGGGCAGCACCAGGCCGGCGTCGCGAACGGCGCGGCGGGCAAGTCTCAGGTAGCCCGGCCTCTCCTCGCTCCGGGGGCCGCTCCGGGCGATCACCAGGGCACGCGGAGCACTCAACGCGGTCACCGGACCTGCCATCCACAGCGGCGTCCGCGCGCCGTGGCCACCGACCGCGGCCACCAGCTGCCGTCCGGCGGTGCCCGGCGCGAAGACGAGGGCCACCTCCAGCCGGGTGGCCGCCCGGTCCCAGTCGGCGAGGCGGTAGCTCAGCTCGACGTTGCCCACCCACGCCTGGGCGCCGTACGCCGCCCTACCCGCGGCGTCGAGCGCCGAGCTGGGCGCGTCCACATAGCGCAGCACGATGTCGCGCAGCCCCAGGACGGTGACGTTGCCGGCCATCGCGGCCAGGGTCTCGCGACCCTCTCCCACGCCCAGGCCCACCGCGGCCTCGGGTCGTGGGCCGTTCAGGGCGCCGGCCAGCTCGACGACGGTGCGCTGCGCCGCGACGGTGCGCGCGTCTGCGTCGGTGACAGTGGCCGATGGTGGCGGGATGTCGACGTCGCCTGAGCAGGCGCCCAGGACAGCCGCCGCCACCAGCGTGAGAGCCACGGTGGCGAGCCGGCGCCGAGAGGGCCGACCGGTCCTCGCCGGCCCAGCCTGGGTCTCAGCCGACGCGGACCGCACCGACGTACGGCATCGAGTGCAGCCCGGTCACCCGGACGCCCAGACCCGGCCGCTGCGCGTTCACGATCAGGCCGTTGCCGATGTAGATCCCGACGTGGCTGACCGGGCTGTAGTAGAAGACCAGGTCGCCTGGCTGCAGCTCGCTCTCCGAGACGCGGCGTCCATGGCCCATCTGTGCACGAGAGGAGTGCGGCAGGCCGACGCCCGCGGCGCCCCAGGCGCGCATCGTCAGGCCCGAGCAGTCATAGGAGTTGGGGCCGGCGGCACCGTAGACGTAGGTCTTGCCGACCTGGGCCATCGCGTACTGGATCGCGGTCGCCGCGCGTCCGCTGGCTTCGACCTCCGGCACCGCGCCGGTCCAGTCTCCGGCGAGCAGCTTGGCGCGCGCCTCGGCCTCCAGGTCATCGAGCAGGGCCTGCGCCTTGGCGGCCCGCTCGTCGATCTCGGCCTTCTCGGCCTTCATCGTCGAGTTGAGCCGCTCGATCCGCCGCTCCTCGGCCTGCACGGCCGCCTTGCGCAGGCGCAGGCGCTGCAGCTGCGCGGCGTACTCGCTCATCACCTGGCCACGCTGGTTGTTGTACGCCGAGACGGCGTTGAGGTTGTCCACGAAGGCGTCGGGATCGCTGGACAGCACCACCTGCGAGGTGGTCGACAGGGCATCGCCCTGGTACTGGTCGACGACCATCCGGGCGACCTGGGTGCGCATCGCGTTCACGACCCGCTTCTGGCGGCCCAGGTCTGCGTCCAGCGTGGCCAGCTGCCGGTGGGTCTCCTCCAGCAGCACCCGGGCGTCGTTGTACCGCTCCGAGGCTGCCTCGGCGGCCCGGTCGAGCTGCTCGACCTGCTTCTTCACCGTCTCCAGGTCCGGCTTCGCCGCGGCTGCGGTGGTCAGGTTCACGCCGACGAATAGGGCGGCAACCAAGCCGATCAGGGTCGCCGCGATAGCGGCGATGCGCATCCGGCCGTCGTGCACGAGCGGTCGGTCTCCTCTTTGCTCGACGCCTACCAGGTGAGCTGACGGATTCGGGCGCAAAGATCACCCTACCGGCGTGGCCGGACGCGGCCCGAACTCGGCCCGCGCACGCCCCCACCGGATTCACCCCATGGAACGTGGTTCCCCGGCTCCGCTCCACCCGCGCCGGCGGCATGCGCCACCGATATCGGGCTTCGTGGATTCAGCGCTGTCGCCGAGCCACCCGGTGGGTGGCTGGTCCGACGACGAGCTATGAACATAAACGAGTTGACGGCAACGGCCAAACTCCCTGGCCGGATGTCGGACTGTGCTGCTGACCACGTCCGCACCTCCTGTCACATCAGCCTCTCCCGTCCCACAGGTCACTGGATCGTGCTCATGCGGACTCCACCTCGGGCCCGGACACCGCGGTCACCATCCGCAGCGGCGGCACCAGGCCGCCGTCGGCGAGCACCGCCAGCGCCTCCCGCTCCTCGGTGTCCAGCCGCAGCTCGGGCGGCGGTCCCAGCAGCACCGTCACCACGCAGTCGTGGCAGGACAGTCCCCGCACCAGACAGGTATCGCAGTCGATCTGCACGCTCATCGACCTCACACTCCTCACGACACTCCTCGCCGGCCGGTGCCGACGGAACGAGCCTGCCGGCGGGGTCCGACACAAACCCGTCTCCGGCCCATCCCAGCCCATCCTCAGGCGTCCTCAGGCAGTCCCAGTCCAGGTCCGGCCGCGCGTCCGGGCGGGTTCTGTCGGTGCCGCTGCCTAGCGTGAGCGACATGACCGTGAGTCCGGCGCGCGCCTCCTCAGTCGCGCCGCCCTCTCGCTGGTCGGAGCAGATGAGCTTCGACGAGCTCGGCCGCCCGCTGCGCGAGATCACCTTCTGCGTCGTCGACCTGGAGACCACCGGCGGCTCGGCCGCCAAAGGCTCGATGATCACCGAGATCGGCGCGGTCAAGATCCGTGGCGGCGAGGTGCTCGGCGAGTTCCAGACGCTGGTCAACCCGCACACCGAGATCCCGGCGTTCATCGCGGTGCTGACCGGCATCACCGGATCCATGGTCGCCTCGGCGCCGTCCGTCGACGCCGCTCTCCCCGCGTTCCTGGAGTTCGCCCGCGACTCGGTGCTGGTCGCCCACAACGCCCCGTTCGACATCGGCTTCCTACAGCACTTCGCCCGCGAGCTCGGCCACCCCTGGCCGCCGTTCGAGGTGGTCGACACCGCCCGGCTCGCCCGCCGGGTGATCACCCGCGACGACGCGCCCGACTGCAAGCTCGGCTCGCTGGCCGTCGCGTTCCGCTCCTCGACCACGCCCAACCACCGCGCGCTCGCCGATGCCCGGGCCACCGTCGACGTCCTGCACGGGCTCTTCGAGCGGCTCGGGGCGCTGGGCGTGCACACCCTGGAGGAGCTGCAGACCTACACCTCGCGGGTCGCCGCCGCCCAGCGGCGCAAGCGTCACCTCGCCGAGCACCTTCCGCACGCTCCCGGCGTCTACCTCTTCCGCGACGAGCGCGACCGGATCCTGTACGTCGGCACCTCCCGCGACCTGCGCACCCGGGTGCGCTCCTACTTCACCTCCTCCGAGACCCGCAGCCGCATCGGTGAGATGGTCCGGCTCGCCGCCCGGGTCGAGGGCATCGAGTGCGCGACCGCACTGGAGGCCGAGGTCCGCGAGCTGCGGCTGATCGCCGCCCACAAGCCGCGCTACAACAGGCGCAGCCGCTTCCCGGAGAAGGCCCACTGGATCAAGCTGACCGACGAGCCGTGGCCACGGCTCTCCGTCGTCCGGCGCGTCCTCGACGACGGCGCCGACTACCTCGGCCCCTTCTCCTCGCGCAAGCGCCTGGACAAGGCGCTCGCCGCGCTGCACGAGACCTTCCCGGTCCGGCAGTGCTCGGGCCGGCTGCCGATCAGCCCGTCCGGCACAGCGTGCGCCCTCGCCGAGATGAACCGCTGCCTCTCCCCCTGCGACGGGAGCATCACCGCCGACGTCTACGCGCTGATGGTCGCCTCGCTGCGCGACAGCCTGCTGTGTCGCGCCGACGACGTCGTCCATGCGATCTGCGAGCGCATGGACCGGCTCAGCGACGACCAGCGCTTCGAGGACGCCGGGGTCCACCGCGACCGCCTGGCCGCCTTCGTCCGGGCGGCCTCGCGGACCCAACGGCTCAGCGCGCTCACCCGCTGTCCCGAGCTGGTCGCGGCGCGGCGGGAGGACGACGGTCGCTGGTCGGTCCACGTCGTGCGACACGGCCGTCTCGCGGCGGCCGGCATCATTCCGCCACGGGCCCACGCCGGGGCGTACGTCGAGCAGCTCCGCGCCGGCGCCGACCACGTCGAGGCGGGCTTCGGCCCGACGCCGGCCACGACCGCCGAGGAGACCGAGCGCGTGCTGCGCTGGCTGGAGAGCCCCGGGATCCGGCTGGTCCATGTCGACGGCGAGTGGTCCTGCCCGATCCGCGGCGCCGGCCGCCATCTGGCCGTCCACGACGCGGTCGAGCAGTCCCGGCTCAGTCTGGTCCCCTTCGACGAGCGCCGCTCCCTCCGCCTCGTCCACCGGCCATGAGCCTTCGCCCCGCGCGGTAGTAGGTTCTCCCCATGATCACCGCCATCGTCTTCGTCAAGACCGATGTCGCCCGGATCCCCGAGGTGGCCGAGGCGATCGCGGCCCTCGAGGGTGTCAGCGAGGTCTACTCGGTCACCGGCCAGCTCGACCTGATCGCGCTGGTCCGCGTCCGCGACCACGACTCCATCGCCGAGGTCGTCGCCGACCGGCTCAACAAGGTGCCCGGCGTGCTCGAGACCGAGACCCACATCGCCTTCCGCGCCTACTCGCGGCACGATCTGGAGTCGGCGTTCTCCCTCGGCCTCGACTAGGGGCCGTACCAGGACCGAACCCGCGCCGGGCCCCGCACCACGTCGCACCGGTAGCATCCGCCGGGTGTCCCGATCGCCACGCCCGGCGGACGCCGCGCGCCCGCGCGCCGAGCGAGCCCGGATCACCGTCTCGGTTGCCGCCGGCCTGCTGGCGCTGCAGCTGGCCTGGATCCTCGCTCTGATACCGAGCTACGGGATCGACGAGTTCGACCACATCGTCCGGGCCGACGCGGTCGCCGCGGGGCACTGGCGTCCCGGGACGGTCACCCTCGATCGCCGGGCGGGCCGCGGTGAATTGCAGCCCGTGCGCCCCGCTGTCCTGGACGTGATCGAGCCGGCGTGCACGGATCGTCCCTATACCCGCTACTACAACTGCCACGGCCTGCCCGGCCCCGACGGCACCACGCTGGTGACCAGTGCGGCGGCCCGGTACAACCCGCTCTTCTATGCCGTGGCCGGCACCGCCGGACATCCGTTCGACGGCAACCGGAGCCTCACCGCGATGCGAATCGCCACCGCGGTGCTGAGCACCCTGCTGGTCGCGCTGGCCACCTGGCTGCTCACCGGCGTCACCCGCAGCCGATGGCCGCTGGCGGCGCTCCTGCTGGCACTCACGCCGACCACCGTCTACTCCACGGCGGTGGTCGCACCCAACGGTCCGCACCTCGTCGCCGGCATCGGGCTCTGGGTCGCGCTGCTGGCCCTGCTCAGCCCGGGGGCCCCGCTCCGCCGGACGGCCTATGCCTCGGCCGCCGGGTTCTCGGTCGTCCTGCTCAACACCCACGCCCTCGGGGCGCTCTGGCTGGTCCTGACCCTGCTCGCCCTGTGCGTCGTCCACCGGCCCCGCGCGCTCGTCAGAGCGCTGCTGCCACGAGGGGTGGCCGAGTGGGCGCTGCTGGCCCTCACCGCGGGCGCGGCAGTCCTGGCCGCCGGCTGGCTGGCATTCAGCGGCGCCAGCTCGCCGTCGAACGAGCAGACCGTCGTCTCCGGCTCGCCGTGGCCGGACATGCTTCGTGGGCTCGTGCTGTGGCCACTGCAGGCGGTGGCGGCCGCGCCGATGCGCAACGAGCCCGGCGCGATCGGCACCTACGCCATCTTCCTCGCGCTCATCGTGGTCCTCCTGCTGATCGCACTGCGCACCGCCGGGCTGCGCTCGCGGGTGGCGGCAGGGGTACTCGGCGTCGCCGCTACCTCCTACCTGGTCGCCGTGGCGCTGAGCGTGCGGGCGTACGCCGAGATCGGCGACGCCTGGCAGGGCCGGTACGCCATGCCGTTCGCCGTCGGCATCCTGCTGCTGTCGGGCTGGCGCCTCGACGAGTCATCGACTCCACGCCTGCCCGCCTGGCCGGCGGTCGCCGGAGCGGTCGCGGTGGTCGCCGCGCATCTCCTCACCGTCGTCCACGTCACCCGGACCGAGGCCGCCAACCCCGCCCTCGTCGAGGCGACCGGCTGGCACCGGCCCAGCACGCTCCTCCTGGCACTGCTCGGCCTGGTCGCGGCCGCGGCCTGGTCCGGCGCCCTCGGCGGACTGACCACTCGTCCGCGCAGGACCTGAGCGCGACTCAGCCTGGAACCAGGCTCAGGCGACCGTCGCCGCCACCCAACGGCGCAGCACCTCGGCCGCGGCACCGGAGTCGACGGACTCGGCCGCCCGGGTCACGCCCGCGGCCAGCCGCTCCTCGATCGGCTCCTGCCGGCCGGTCTCGCTGTGGACGGCCAGCGCCGCGCCGGCGTTGAGCAGGACCGCGTCGCGCACCGGACCGGTCTCGCCACCGACCAGCCGCCGGACCACCTCGGCGTTGTGCGCCACGTCGCCACCGCGCAGCCCCTCGGCCGTGCCGACGGGGATGCCGACCCGGGACGGATCGACGGTATGCGGCACGATCTCGCCGCCGTGGACCTCCCAGACCTGGGAGGTCGTCGTGGTGGTCAGCTCGTCGAGCCCGTCGTCGCCGCGGAAGACCCAGGCGTCGACACCACGGCGAGCGAAGACGCCGGCCATGATCGGTGCCATCCGGGGGTCGGCGCAGCCGATCGCCTGGGCGGCGGGTCTCGCCGGGTTGGCGATCGGGCCGAGGAAGTTGAACGTCGTGGCGATGCCCAGCTCCCCGCGGGCCGAGGCAGCGTGACGCAGGGCCGGGTGGAACGCCGCGGCGAAGCAGAAGGTGATCCCGACCTCGTCCGCCAGCCTGGCCACGTCGGCCGCCGGCAGGTCCAGGCGCACGCCCAGGTGCTCGAGCACGTCGGCGCTGCCCGCCTTGGAGGAGGCCGATCGGTTGCCGTGCTTGACCACGGTGACCCCGGCACCCGCCGCGACGATCGCGGCCATGGTCGAGATGTTCACCGAGAAGGATCGGTCGCCCCCGGTGCCGACGACGTCGACCGTCCGCCCGGGCACCGTCAGCGGTGTCGCGTGGGCGTACATCGCCTCGACCAGCCCCTGGACCTCCTCGACCGTCTCGCCCTTGGCGTGCAGATCGCCGGCTTCGCCGTCGCCCTGCGCGCCAAGGGCGA
>CAZTHV010000044.1:12355-14155 GCA_964613165.1 uncultured Marmoricola sp. | reverse complement strand
TCAGCGGCCGGCTCAGCGGCAGCCGCAGCGGTGGCTCGTTGGTGATGGTCATGACCGCCATGGTGCCTCATCGGGTCGTCGGAGCACATGGCCCGAGCGTGGGCGATCCCGACGAGGGCCGCAAACGACGATCCACAGGCGTGGTGTCAGTCCTCGGGGAGTCCCTCGGTGAGACGGCGGCGCTCGGCGAGGTCGTGGACCGAGCCGACGCGTCCGGAGATGTGAGCGGGCTCCTGATGGCCGGCGTGGGAGCCGAGGAAGGCCAGCGCCTGGTCGTGCAGCTTGCCGTTGCTGGCCACGGCGTTGCCGCCGTACGGTCCCGGCTCGCCGTCCAGCGACGTGAAGATGCCACCGGCCTCGCGGACGATCACGTCGAGGGCGGCCATGTCGTAGATCTCCAGCTCCGGCTCGGCGGCCAGGTCGACGGCGCCCGCGGCCAGCAGCAGGTAGGGCCAGAAGTCGCCGTACGCGCGGGTGCGCCAGCAGCGACGGGCCAGTGCGAGGAAGTCGTCCAGCCGGCCGCGCTCCTCCCAGCCGTCGAGCGAGGAGTACGACAGCGAGGCATCCTCGATCCGGGAGACGTCGGAGACCTGGCACTGCGTCGCCCGCAGCAGCGACCTGCCGGTCCAGGCGGCGCCGTCCTTCATCGCCCACCAGCGGCGGTTGAGCTGTGGCGCCGAGGCCACTCCGACGACGACCTCGCCATCGACCTCGAGCGCGATCAGCGTCGCCCAGACGGGGACGCCGCGCACGAAGTTCTTGGTGCCGTCGATCGGGTCGATGATCCACCGCCGCTGGCTGTGCCCGGCCTCGCCCTGCTCCTCGCCGAGCACGGCATCGCGGGTGCGGGCCCGGGACAGCGATCGCCGGATGCTCTCCTCGACGGCGCGGTCGGCGTCGGTGACCGGGGTGAGGTCCGGCTTGGTCATCACGTGCAGATCCAGCGCCTTGAACCGCGAGGAGGACAGCGCGTCGGCATCGTCGGCCAGAACGTGCGCCAGCCGGAGATCGTCGGTGTAGTCGAGCGCCATGGACCTCACCCTAGAGCCCTGTGGCCGCCGGGACCGCCCGGGCCGTGAGATGGCCTAGGGTGCTCGGGTGTCCGAGGAGCGCGACGGGGTCCGCGATGTGCTCGCCGCCGCGGTGGCGAGCGTCGGCGGTCAGGAGCGCCCGGGACAGGTCCAGATGGCCGAGGCGGTCGCCGAGGCGATGGAGTCCTCGCGGCACCTGCTGGTCCAGGCGGGCACCGGCACGGGCAAGTCGCTGGGCTACCTCGTCCCGGCGCTGCTGCACCACGATCGGGTGGTGGTGGCGACCGCGACGCTCGCGCTGCAGCACCAGCTGGTCGAGCGAGACATCCCGGCGCTGGTGGAGGCGGCCGCGGAGGTCCCCTCGATCCTGTCGCCGGAGGACACCACGTACGCCGTGCTCAAGGGCCGGTCGAACTACGCCTGCCTGCACCGGGCCCGCGAGGGGGTGCCCGACGACCAGGGCGTCCTGGTCGACCTGCCCGAGGGGTCGATCGGCGCCGAGGTGGTGGCGATGCGCCGGTGGATCGAGGACGAGGCCGAGTCCGGTGGCAGCGGCGAGCGCGACCACGCTCCACGCCACACCGACCGGGTCTGGCGGCAGGTGAGCGTCAGCCACCGGGAGTGCCTCGGTGCCGCGAAGTGCCCGTTCGGCGCCGAGTGCTTCGCCGAGCGGGCCAAGGACAAGGCCGCGAAGTCGCGGCTGGTGGTGACCAACCACTCCCTGCTGGCGATCGACGCGATCGAGGGGATCCCGATGATCCCCGACTAC
>CAZTHV010000044.1:0-12345 GCA_964613165.1 uncultured Marmoricola sp. | reverse complement strand
CGTGGTGGTGATCGACGAGGCGCACGAGCTGGTCGCCCGGGTGACCCAGGCCGCGACCGACGAGCTGTCGCCGGCGGATGTCGACCGGACCGCACGGCGCTCGCAGCGGCACGTCGACGGGAGCGAGGCCGACGACCTGGCCGATGCGGGGGAGGCGTTGCGGGAGGCGATCTCGGCCACACAGGCGGGCCGGATCGACCGGCTGTCCGGTGAGCTCGGCGACGCGCTGGTGCTGGTCCGCGACGCCGCTCGTGCGTTGGTCAGTGCGTTCCCCAAGGGCGGCTCGGCCGGCACGGCCGAGGGCAGTGTCGATGCCGGCGCCGCCCAGGCCAAGGGCTGGGCGCAGGAGCTGTTCGCGACGGCCGAGCGGATGGCGGCCGGGTCCGAGCACGACGTGCTCTGGGTCAGCGAGCGTGACGAGCGCCGGGGCGGCAGTGCGCTCTGCGTGGCACCGCTCCAGGTCGCCGTACCGATGCGGGAGCGGCTGCTCGCGGAGAAGACCGCCGTCTTCACCTCGGCCACGCTCAGGCTCGGCGGCGACTTCATGCCGGTCGCCCGGTCCTTCGGTCTGGACCCCGCGGACGAGGGCACGACCTGGTGCGGGCTCGATGTGGGCTCGCCGTTCGACTACGCCCGGCAGTCGATCCTGTACGTCGCCCAGCACCTGCCGCAGCCCGGCCGTGACGGTCTCCAGCAGGCGCACCTGGACGAGATCGTCGACCTGGTCGACGCGGTCGACGGCCGGACGCTGGGACTCTTCTCCAGCCGTCGCGCCGCGGAGGCCGCGGCCGAGGAGGTCCGCGCCCGCCTGCCGCACCTGACCACCCTGGTCCAGGGCGACGCGCAGCTGCCCGAGCTGGCCCGGCAGTTCACCGAGGACCCACACACCTGCCTCTTCGGCACGCTCAGCCTGTGGCAGGGCATCGACGTCCCGGGCGACACCTGCCAGCTCGTGCTCATCGACCGCATCCCGTTCCCGCGTCCCGACGACCCGCTGATGTCGGCACGCCAGCGAGCCGCCGACCAGGCGGGCGGCAACGGGTTCATGGCGGTGGCGGCGGCGCACGCCGCGCTGCTGCTCGCCCAGGGCGCCGGCCGGCTGATCCGCACCACGGCCGACAAGGGCGTCGTCGCGGTGCTCGACTCCCGGTTGGCGAAGGCGAGGTACGCGGGCTTTCTGCGTGCCAGCCTGCCGCCGATGTGGAGCACCACCGACCCCGAGCTGGTGCGGAGCGCCTTGAAGCGGCTCAGCGAGCGGTGACCTTGGCCGACCAGGCCGAGGCCGGGCTGGCGCCGGCGGCGTTGTAGGCGACGACGCGCAGCCGGTACTTCCCCTTGGGCAGCCGGACGACGAACGTCCGGGTCCCGGGTCCGAGCAGCGGCGAGGTGAGGATCTTGCGCGTCTTGGCCTTCTTGCCCTTCTTGCTCTTGGGAGCGGGCCCCACCCGCTTTGCCAGCACCACATAGCCGGTGATGGCGCTGTTGCCGGAGTCGGCGGGCGGCTTCCACCGGGCGCGGACGTTCACCGGCTTCCCGCGCTTGCCCGACTTCGCCTTCTTGATGCGCGGTGCCGAGGGTGCGGTCCGGATGGAGAGGGACCTCGTCGTGCCCGGCGCGCTGCCGGACTCGTCGGCCGAGTAGAGCGGGACGAGACTCATCGAGTAGTTGCCCGGCGGCAGCGTGAACGAGGCGGCCGACACCGCCGCCGGCAGCGTCGTGGTCCCCAGCGGCGCGGTCTGAGGCGACAGGCTGATCCGCCATCCGGTCAGGGTCGCGTTGCCGGGGTTGGCCGGTCGCGCCCAGGTGAGCTGGGCGCGCTTGCCGCTGACGGTGGTGGTGAGGGTGGGCGGGCCGGTGGGCAGCCAGGTGGGCACCCGGATGTCGAGCGGTTCGCTGGGCAATGACTCACCGGTGCCGGTCAGCGACACGACGGTGAGGTGGCCGGTCTCGCCTCCGTGCAGGTTCAGCGGGAGCGAGGTGTCGGTGGTCGTGACCGACCCGCCGGGCAGGCCGTCGACGCGGTACCCGGTCACGTCGGCCGGCTCGGGGTCGGCCGCCTCGGGGTCGCCCGGGGGCGTCCAGGACAGCGTCCCGGCTCCCCGGGTGAAGCCGTCGACGGTCAGCTCCGTGGGTGGGCCGACCACGGAGAAGGGAGCCTCGGCGACCGGCACCTCGGCGTATTGATCCGCGACGTTGTCCGCCCGCAGGACCGCGCGGTACCTCCCCTCCTCGAGCTCGTCGGGCAGCGACCACGAGCGGAGCGCGCCGTCGGTGCTCGTCGCGCTGGCCACCTCCTCGTCATCCTCGTCGAGGACGGTGATCTCCCAGCCCGTGAACGTGGCCTCGCCGGGGTTGGCCGGAGGCTCCCAGTGCAGAGACACGTTGCCTCCGAGCACCCCCGGGGTGAGCACGGGTGGGCCGGTCGGGGACCAGGTGCCGACATCCAGTTCCGCGTTGGTCTGCGTGGACGTGCCGTAGGCGTTGATGGCCTGAACAGCCACATCGAGGTGCATGCCAGGTGTCAGCCCACTGAGTGGCACGCTCGTGGTGGAGGAGGGGACCGGGTTGTCGATGCCCGGCACCCCGGTCACCTTGTAGGCGAAGACGGGTGCGCCACCGTCGTCGGCCGGGACGTCCCACGACAGTGTGCCGTGCTCGCCGTCGTGACTGGTGACCACCGCAGTCGGGGGTGAGGGGGCGGCGCCGTCGATGTCGGCGCATCCGCTGACCTCCAGGTGGTACTGGCCGACGCTTCCGTAGTCGCTGTACCCGTCGACCATGGGACTGCCACGGCCGGTGCCGTCGATGCGGACGAAGTAGACGCCGGAGGCGGCGTCCAGGACGCTCAGGTCCGCGTCGAGGCCGACGGGATTCGTCATGCTCTGGTTCGACTGCCAGGCCGGGTTGGCGGAGAACAGCTGGTTCCCCCAGTAGTCGAGCAGGTCCAGCTTGATGTCGAGCGTCTGGCCGTGGCCGATCCCGGTCGCCGCGACGGTGAGCTCTCCGTCGCAGGGGCGGGCGATCCGGAAGACGTCGACGTCGCTCCGGCTCCCGATGATCCCGTCCTCCTCGTAGCCGGTCTGCACCCCCAGGTCTCGCGCGGACATCGTCGTGTCGCCGACGTCGTCGGATCGCCTCGCCAGACCGCCGCCGTTGAACAGGAAGGTGCCGTCCGGCTTGTAGGAGTCCTCGGAGGTCATCACCGCGAAGTCGTCCTGGGGGTTGTTCGCCCCGGAGTACTCGCCCTTGTCGAACTGGACGACCGCCTTGTCGTTGGACCGCCCCATGACGGGAACCCAGTTGCCCTGGCCGTCGTAGTAGGCCGAGCCCGCGGTGCCGTCGTGCAACAGGCCCAGCTGGTGACCGACCTCGTGGGTCGCCACGTTGGCGGCGACGTACGCCGACAGCCCGGAGGTGAAGACCCATGCCGGCTGTAGGTAGTCGACCGGCACACCCCAATAGATGAGCGGGTCGTTGAAGGTGCCGATCAGCGAGATCCCGGCGCAGGAGCCGGAGCAGAGCTGGGGGGCGATGCCCGGCGCGCTGGTGATCGCCACGCGGGCGCCGTAGTTGTTGTCCGCCCAGGTGCTGCGGTTGTAGGCCGCTGACCCAGGGTTCTCGGTGGTAACGTCGACGTCGAAGGTGGCGTACTTCTCCGCGACGATCCGCCACACCGTCTGGATGTAGGCCTTCTCCTCGCTGGAGAAGGCGGGGTCGGCGTCCAGGCTGAATCCCGAGTAGGCGCCGGGGGACAGGCCGTTGTCGGTCCAGAAGTTCGGTGCCGTCAAGGTGATGCCGGTGAAATCGAGGTAGATGGTCTTGGTCGATCCCGGCAGGCTGTGGAGCTGGAAGGTCTGCGACTCCGGATAGATGAGCATGGCCGGATTGCGGGTGGCCGGTTCGTCGTCCTCGGGCTCGGCGAACTCCGCCACCGGATCGGCGTAGAAGGCCCGTCCGTCCCGGCCGATCCACAGTGAGGAGTCGGTCCGCAGCAGTTGGATGAGCCGCCGGGGCGGCATCGCGTTGATCGCCGCCACCTCGCCGAGGTGTTCGCCGAGGGCCGCGATCGCCTCGGTCCCGTGTGCCGGCTCGTCGAGGTAGGTCCGGGGCGCCGGGGCCTTGGCGGGTCTGTCGGCCGCCTCCAAGACGGTGCCGGCCTCGAAGACGGTGGCCACCGCCGGATCGGTGGTGCTCACAGTGGTCTCAGCGGCCGAGCCGGTCGGCGATGAGGTCGCGGGGAGGCTCAGCAGGGCGAGCGCGGTCGCCGCGCCCACCCATCGCAAGACTCTCCCCCGGCGATGCACGGACCTAGTGTGCCCTGAACCTGGTTGCTTCTAACCGGCTTTGCCGCACCCTCACGCTCCGGCGGCGAACGCCGTGGCGATCCGGGCGCCGAGCGCCACGTTGCTGCGCACCAGGGCGATGTTGGCCCGCAGCGCGTCGCCCTCGGTCAGCTCGACGATCCGGCCGAGCAGGTACGGCGTGATGTCCTTGCCGGTCACCCCGCGCTCGTCGGCATCGGCCAGCGCCCGCTCGATGACGGCGTCGATCCGGTCGCGGGGGATCTCGTCGGCCTCCGGGATGGGGTTGGCCACGTTGATCCCGGCGCGCAGGCCGAGGTCGTCCTGAGCCCGCATGATCGCGGCGATCTCGGCGGGGGAGTCGGCGCGCAGCGGTACGGCGTACCCGCTGCTGCGGGAGTAGAACGACGGGAACTCGTCGGTGCCGAAGCCGAGCACCGGCACGCCGAGGGTCTCCAGGCTCTCCAGGGTCAGCGCGATGTCCAGGATGCTCTTCACTCCGGCGCTGACCACCGTCACCGGTGTCTGGGACAGCTCGGTGAGGTCGGCGCTGACGTCGAAGCTGGTCTCCGCGCCGCGGTGCACGCCACCCAGCCCGCCCGTGGCGAAGACGCGGATGCCGGCCAGCGAGGCCAGCCGCATGGTCGCCGCGACGGTGGTGGCGCCGTGCTCCCCGCGGGCCACGACGTACGGCAGGTCGCGGAGGCTGACCTTGCGCACCTCTGGGCGTACTTCTGGGCGCACTTCCGAGTTCACCTCCGGACGCACGTCCGCCTCGCTCCCGCCGAGCAGCTCCAGCGCGGCGTCGTCGACGCCGATCCGGGGCACTCCGTCGAGCACGGCGATGGTCGCCGGCGTCGCTCCGTTGTCGCGGACGATCTGCTCCACCTCGCGCGCCATCTCCACGTTGCGGGGGTAGGGCATGCCGTGGCTGATGATGGTGCTCTCCAGGGCGACGACGGGCCGGCCCTCGGCGAGTGCGTCACCGACCTCCTCGGTCGCTTGCCACAGGCTCATCCGGTCAGCTCCTTTCGCGCGTTCTCGACCAGGTCCTCGGTCAGGTCCGTCCGGACGGCCTCGGCCGCGCCGACCGCCAGCCAGCCCGCGGCGGCCGCGAACCAGCCTGCTTCGGCGAGGCTAGCGCCACTCCGCAGGCGATGGACATAGGCGGCCAGGGTGGTGTCGCCCGCGCCGGTCACGTTGACCGGCTCCGCGGGCGGAAGCCGGAGCGGGACGGGCGGCTGTCCGGCCGGGTACAGCGTGCTGCCGGCGGCGCCCTCGCGGACCCACACCACGCTCACCCCCTGCGCGTGCGCGTGGGCGATCGGGTCGGCGGCGCTGCTCCAGGCCTGCAGCTCCTGCGCCGTGGGGGTGAACGTGTGCAGGCCGGGCAGGACGCCCAACCGCGCCGACTTCGCCACGCCGACGGGGTCGAGCACGGTCGGCACCTTGCGTGCCCGGGCGATCAGGAGGGCACGGGCGATGGTCGCGCGAGGGAGGTTGCCGTCGAGGACCAGCCAGGACGACTCGGCCAGCCAGTCCGGGTCGAGGTCGTCGGGGGCGATGCGCTCGGTGGCACTCATGTCGGCGACGCCGATCACCAGATCGCCGCGGTCGTCCAGCACCGCGGTGTAGGTGCCGGTGGAGTCGGTGCCGCGGCGTACGCCGGAGACGTCCACACCGACCGCCCGCAGGCCGTCCAGCAGCAGCCCGCCGTCGGTGTCGTCGCCGACGGCGCCCATCAGCCGCACCGGCGAGCCGAGACGCGCGAGTGCCTCGGCGACGTTGCGTCCCACCCCGCCCGGTGAGCGGTGGGCGCGTCCGGGATTGCTGGTCCGCAGCTCGGTGCCCGGCCCGGTGACGCGGGCCAGGGTGTCCATGTTGATTCCGCCGATGACGGTCACGGGTCCATCCACGTGCCGCATCATGCCTGCCTCACCTGTGTCCGTGAGGCGCTGCCCGCCGTACCGGTCCCGGACCGCCTGTCATCGGGCGACGGGCCCTAGACCCGCCGCAGCACCGCGGTGACCTTGCCGAGAATCGAGGCGTGGGTGCCGTCGATCGGCTCGTAGGCGTCGTTGTGCGGCAGCAGCCAGACCTGGCCGTCCTTGCGCTGGAAGGTCTTGACCGTCGCCTCGCCATCGATGAGTGCCGCCACGATGTCGCCGTTGCTGGCGGTCTGCTCCTGGCGGATCACCACGTAGTCGCCGTCGCAGATCGCCGCGTCGACCATCGAGTCGCCGCGCACCTCGAGCAGGAAGAGGGTGCCTTCGCCGACCAGCGTCTTGGGCAGCGGGAACACCTCCTCGACGTGCTCCTCGGCGAGGATCGGACCGCCGGCGGCGATGCGGCCGACGACCGGGACGTACGTCGCCGCGGGCATCGCGTCGCCGATGCCGGTGGGATCGACGGCGTCCTCGCCGCTGTCGGCGCTGGCGATGGCGCGTCGAGCCGCCATCAGCTCGGGGATGAAGACCTCCAGCGCGCGCGGACGGTTGGGATCGCGCCGGATGAAGCCCTTGTCCTCCAGCACCCGGAGCTGGTGGGCCACGCTGGAGGAGCTGGCGAGCCCGACCAGGTCGCCGATCTCCCGGATGCTGGGCGGGTAGCCGCGCTGCTCGATCGCCTCGCGCAGCACGGTGAGGATGCGCTGCTGGCGAGGGGTGAGCCCGGTGGCGTCCGGGGGTGCGTCGGGCAGCTCGCTGACGGTCGCGCTTCTGCGGGGGGTCCGGTCGGTGGCCATGCCGGTCACGGTAGACCGATCCGGCCCCGGGTTCAAACATGTGTTCGAACGGCGTGTCGGGTCAGGTCGCTCGCGACACGTTCGAACACATGTTCTTGCGTCGTTCGAACGTGTGCTCTAGTGTCGTACACATGTTCGATCGAACGTCTCTTCGAGTGGGTGGCCGGGTTGTGTCGGACCCCCTCGATAGACATCGGTCGACACAGCAGGGGTCGCACCACGACCAGGAGGTCAGCCGATGAGCAGCATCACGATGTCCCCGAGGTACTCAGTGCCCAGCGACGGGCCCGCCGTCAAGGTCCGGCGCTCCCCACAGGCCGTCGGCCCGGTCCGGCTGACCCGGCGCGGCCGGATCGTGGTGATGGCCGTCTTCCTCGGCCTGGCGCTCGCAGTGATGGTGGGCCTCGGCGGGTGGGCGACCGCGACCCGGGACGCGGGCACTCCGGAGCCGGTCCGCGTCGTCGAGGTGCAGCCGGGCGACACTCTCTACGGGATTGCCGGGGAGATCGCCGGGCCGGGCGAGGTCCGCGAGATGGTCCACCGGATCCGCCAGCTCAACGCGCTGCCGAGCGGCGGCCTGCAGGCGGGCCAGAAGCTCGCGGTGCCGGTCGGCTGACCTAGCGCCAGACGGTGAAGGACTGGTCCGCGTCGAAGACGCTGCCGGTGACCGGAGCCAGGCCGAGCGCGGTGGTGGTCAGATTGGCGACGTACCCGTTGCGGATGGGCTGCCTGATCGTGCTGTAGGGCACCCGGACCTTGGCCGGACGGCCGTACTGCGGGTTGAGCGCGTAGAGGTCGGCGCCCTTCGGCACGCCCGCGCCCCAGGCCATGAAGGGCACCCGGAAGTTGTGCCAGTCCTTGGCGTTGCGGTGGCTGTGCCGACCGCCATGGTCGGCGGTGAGCATCAGCGTCGTGTTCGAGCGCATCGTGGGGGTGCGCTTGATCGCCGTCAGGATCCGGCCGAGCAGCCGGTCGGTCCTGCGCACCGAGGCCAGGTACTTCCTGCCCATGAAGCCGTGGGCGTGACCGGCGTTGTCGGGCATGGCGAGGTGGATGAAGGTGAACGTCGGAGCGCCGTCGGCGAGGTCGGCGACCACCCGGTTCACCAGCACGCGTCCCTTCGGCTTGTAGGTGTAGGAGTCGACCGCCTGGGACCAGCTGCGCTTGTAGAGCGCGAACTTCGACTTGCCGGTGTAGAGGGCCGTCGTACCGCCGCCGTCGTGGACGGCGGTGAAGACGCTGGCGACCGGGTGCCCCGCTGCCTGCGAGACGGTGCCGCCCTTGTCGACGTTGAAGGTGATCCCGTGGCCGGTCGGGCCCTTGATCGGCCGGCCGGTCAGCATGCCGGTGTGGTTGGGCAGCGTGTTGGTCTTCTCGTACTCCGTGCGGGCGTTGAGCGTGCTGGCGCCCTTCTTGATCAGCCGGTGGAAGGCGGGCGTCTTCGACTTGCCGAGCCGGCGGATCGCCGCGGGGTTGAGGCCGTCCACCGAGATCGCCACGACGTGCTGCGCCTGGGCGGTGCGCGCCGCCGTGAGCCGGCCGGTCTGCCGCTGGTCCGGCTGCTGCGGGGCGGCCTGCCCGCCACAGGCGGTGGCGACGACGAGTGCGGCGGCGGTCAGGACGCCGAGGGCGGTACGACGCATGCCGGCCATGCTCTCACGCGGTCTTCCCGGGGCAGCTTCCCCGGAACGGCGCGCATCTGGCCATCGGCTGAGCGTGGATCAGGCTCAGTGGCCGTCGCCGGAGAGCGCCGGCGTGGCCTCGGCGATGCGCAGCGCGGTCGCGGGCCCGACGGTGGTCACCGTGCCGGGGACGTCCTGCCAGGCCCCGCCGTTGAGCCGCCAGCGCGCGCCCCAGGTGACCTCGACGTGGTGGCGCACCGTGACGTGGGCGTGTTGGTAGCGGTGGACGACGTCCCGGCTCGGGTAGGCGCGTCCCGGCGTGCGGGTGGTGCTGGTCGTGCCGTCGCCGTGGACCCAGTGGAAGGACGACGGGGTGATGTCGAGGTCGACGCGCTGCCCGGCCAGGGTGAGCGTCCGCTCCAGCGGCTCGGCATCGACCCGGAAGATCGTGGCGAAGTTGACCAGCGTGCTGCCGGCCGGCTGCGTGATGGAGGCCAGCCTGGGCAGCGGCACCCGCTCGAACTCGCGCAGCACCATCGCGGACGTCACCAGCGGCGCCGCCTCGTCCAGGGTGGGCTCGGTCGCCGTGCAGCGCCTGCCCAGGTCGTACCAGACCCCCTCGTGAAGCCCCTGCAGCCAGAACAGCGTCTCACCCTCCGGGCACCAGCCGTCGGTGTCCATCGGGCACGGCTGCGCCCCCACCTCCGCCTTGACCCCGCAGGCCGGTCTCCAGCGGTAGGAGGTGTAGAAGGGTGTGCCGGAGGCGGTGCTGTGTTCCCCGGGATTTGTACTCGGAGGTTGCTCGCAATTCAGTTGCGTGTCGAACCAACCAGGCCCAGGAGTCGTTGAACCGTCGCATGTCCCGGTCGTTGACAATGGTGGGTTGACCCCGGTGGGGAGCAAGATTGCAAGGACCAGCATTATGCTCGCGACCATTGCTTGACCTTCCAATCAGATCCGTCGCGGACGACGAAGAAGCTCATTGACCGACGACCGCCCGGGAGGGTCTTCGGAGCTGCATCGCCCGTCTCGTACACGGTCTGCTCGCCAGATGACACGCGAACTAGGAGGGTCCAGCCGTTCTCGGCTGCGTTCCTTCGCGCATCGATCTCCTCGACCGCAAGCGCACCGCCGGAGATTCGGCCGCCGTCCTGGTACAGCTTGGCAAGCCGCTTTGTGATCACGTCGCAGTCGTCACATGCAGTGGATGACAAGGCCACAACTCCATCGACATGCCCCGTCGCCTGCGCATAGTTCAGCAACTCGATGTAGTGCCGCACGAACGCCACCGCACCCTTCCGGCTGTCCTGCTGTGCCTCGGGTGGGAGCGACGGGACGACGGGGGTGGACGCGGCCGGTGTGGGGGAGGGCGTGGGGGAGGCAGACGGCCGCGACTCCACGGGATCTCCGCCCCCGCAGCCGGCCAGCGGGCTCGCACCGAGCATAACCGCCAGCGCGAAGGCGGCGGGTCGAGGCAGCTTGGGCATCACGGTCCTTCCAATCGTGGGTGCCGATCGTTGGGTGCCCGAGTGCCCATCCAGGGATGAGACCAGTGTGCTCAGCGGAAGGAGGCACGACCACCTTCCGGGTATGGCTGTGGACAGCCGGCCGCTATCGCGCCGCGCGGCGCCCGCCGGGCGGAGAGGACGGCGGCGGCAGCTCGCCCCGGAGCAGTCCGGCCAGCCGCGCGCCCAGGATCAGGGTGAGGAACAGGCAGCCGGCGGCACCGATCGTCGCCAGGGCGAGGAAGACCCAGGCGAGGCCCTCGCCGTTGCGGGCCTGGGCGCCGAAGTCGATCGCCGACCAGACCAGGAACCCCCAGGCGATCAGGGTGGCGGTGACGGCAGTGCAGAGCAGCAGCAGGCGCCCCCACAGCGACCGGCCGGCGCCACCAGCCGGCTCGGGACGCTCGCCTGAGTGCTTCCCCACGGTGCCCATCGTGGGCCCATTGTGTCGGACCCGTGGGCGATGCTGTGGCGGATCCGGGCGCGACTCGAGTCGGATGTCACGACACACCCGGGGGAGGGCGGTTCCGGAGCCCCTCGTGCGTCGCTGACCTGCGGTTATGCGGAGGCCCGGATGGTTCGGGAGAAAACGATGCGACGTGGGTGTTGCAGGTCACCCACACAGGACGTAGGGTCACTACATCTAGTAGTTACACGGTTGTGGTTTTCCACATCTAGTTCCACAGGAACGCCGACTTGGCCACAGGTCACGGCCGGTTTTCCCCAGGAATCCACAGCCGCGGACCGGCGTTCAACCTAGTGAGATCAACCAGTGAGAGGAGGCTCGCGATGCACTGTCCTTACTGCCGCGGCACGGATACTCGCGTGCTCGACTCGCGGGTCTCCGAGGACGGCACCTCGATCCGCCGGCGGCGCACCTGCCCGGACTGCGAGAAGCGCTTCACCACGGTCGAGCAGATGCAGCTCACCGTGCTCAAGCGCAGCGGGGCCTGCGAGCCGTTCCAGCGCGACAAGGCAGTGGCCGGGGTGCGCAAGGCGCTCAAGGGCCGGCCCATCTCCGAGGACGACCTGGCCCGGCTGGGCCAGACGGTCGAGGACGCGCTGCGGGCGGGCGGCTGGGCGGAGGTGCCGGCCCATGAGGTCGGCCTGGCGATCCTGGGCCCGTTGCGTGAGCTCGACGAGGTGGCCTACCTGCGCTTCGCCAGCGTCTACCGGGGCTTCGACTCCGCCGACGACTTCGAGACCGAGATCGCCCTGCTCCGCGCCGAGCGGTCGGCGCAGGAGCCCGACCAGCAGGCCGAGCACCGATTAGTTCCTCAGCCCCTCAGCGGGGGCTGACCACGAGCCGCCCGGCGCGTAGTGGGGAAGCTGCGCGCCGGGCACCCAGCCGACGGCCGGTCTCCGGCCCGCCCCAGCAGCATCGGCACCAGCACAGACCCAGCACCATTTCAGCCCAGCGGATCGAAGGAGAGTCATGACGGAGACGGTGAGCGGGATCGCCAAGCAGCCGCGGACCAAGCGATTGAAGATCGAGCGGGTCTTCAGCACCGAGGGCGTGCACCCGTACGACGAGATCACCTGGGAGCGCCGCGACGTGGTGCAGACCAACTGGAAGACCGGCGAGACGGTCTTCGAGCAGCGGGATGTGGAGTTCCCCGACTTCTGGTCCGTCAACGCCTCGACCATCGTCACCACCAAGTACTTCCGCGGCGCGGTGGGCACCGGTGCCCGCGAGTGGAGTCTCAAGCAGCTCGTCGACCGGGTGGTCAAGACCTACCGCCAGGCCGGCGAGGACCACGGCTACTTCGCCTCCGCCGCGGACGCCGAGCTCTTCGAGCACGAGCTCACCTGGCTGCTGGTGCACCAGTACTTCTCGTTCAACTCCCCGGTCTGGTTCAACGTCGGCACCAAGTCCCCGCAGCAGGTCTCGGCGTGCTTCATCCTCTCCGTGGACGACTCGATGGACTCGATCCTGAACTGGTACAAGGAGGAGGGCTTCATCTTCAAGGGCGGCTCCGGCGCCGGCCTGAACCTCTCCCGGATCCGCTCCTCCAAGGAGCTGCTCTCCAGCGGCGGCACGGCGTCCGGTCCGGTGTCGTTCATGCGCGGCGCCGACGCCTCCGCGGGCACCATCAAGTCCGGCGGCGCCACCCGCCGTGCGGCCAAGATGGTCGTCCTCGACGTCGACCACCCCGACATCGAGGAGTTCGTCG
>CAZTHV010000043.1:0-14279 GCA_964613165.1 uncultured Marmoricola sp. | reverse complement strand
CCCCGCCAGCCTCGAACTGCTCGCCGCCGCCGCCGCGAAGGCCGGCGGCTACGCCCTGTGGAACGTCGGCGTCCTGCGCGGCAACCTCACCCTGATGGCGAGCGCCTCGTACTTCACCCCGGTGCTGTCGGCCCTGTTCGCCATGGTCTGGCTGGACACGCAACTGACCTCGGCATTCTGGCAGGGCGTGGCGATGGTCACCGGCGGCTCCCTGCTGTGCTGGCTCGCCACCCGGGAGGCGCCTGGACACTGACGAATCGCGCACGCCTAAGCACTTGATAACGCGCCACTTTGTCCGCCGGACGGGGTTGACAGCACAAATCGACAAGAGAATAATGCGCGCCACTCGGCTACATAGCTCAGTCGGTTAGAGCGCAGCATTCATAATGCTGATGTCCCAGGTTCAAGTCCCGGTGTAGCCACCATACAAATCAAGGGGTTAGCGCAAGCTAGCCCCTTTTTGTTTATGGTTCCAGACTACAAACAGACTACATCCCGACTACTGCCTGAATTTGGCAGGCAGATCAACTGGCGACCCGGAAGGGTTCGACCTCATGCTCAATGGCTTCGCCAGACTCAGCGTAAGTCGTCGCAAGCGCATACTCAGTTTGCAGGTTCATCCAGAACTGGGCAGACGTGTCGAAGTAGCGAGATAGCCGGATTGCCATATCAGCAGTAATACCGCGACGCTCTCGCACGATGTCATTGATGGTCGGCGCCGACACATGTAGAGCACGGGCAAGTGCAGCCGGGGTCATCCCCAGCTCATCGAGAAATTCTTCGCGCAACACTTCACCAGGGTGAACGGGGCGCATGCCGTTTATTGCCATAGTGCCACCTCCTCAGTGGTAATCGACGATCTCTACTTGGCTAGGCCCTGAATCCGCCCATACAAAGCAGATTCGCCATTGATCGTTGATCCTGATGCTATGTTGACCAGCTCTATCACCTTGCAGTGCTTCCAGTCGGTTTCCCGGTGGAGAGCGCAGATCCCGTAGCTCAACAGCCGCATTGAGCATCGCGAGCTTTCGAGTCGCTACAGACAGGACATTGCTCCAGCGCCTGGAGCCACCTGTCTCGAACAGCATCTGGGTATCAGTACACCTGAAATTCAGGATCACGCTTTAATCCTTAACGTTAAGCGTTAAAAAATTATACCATCCCCAACAGGGCTAGCAACCCTGCTTACCCTGTATCCGCTTTGCGACAAGGGAGAAAGCCTAAGCGCCGATTCCAAGTGATCCGGCGACAGGTGCGCGTAGCGCATGGTCATGGTGATGGAGGAGTGCCCCAGGATCCGTTGCAGCCCCAAAATATCGCCACCACCCATCATGTAATGGCTGGCGAATGTGTGACGGAGAATGTGGGTCATCTGTCCGGGGGTAGCGAAGCAGCAGCGCTTATAAGCCGCCCGAAATGCCGAACGACAGGACATGAACAGTCGTCCGTTTCCCGGCATGCCCACCTTCAATGCAATCTCTTCGACTTCCTTCGGGATCGGTACCGACCGAGACTGGCGATTTTTGGTGCGATGGAAATGGGCCTTGCCGCCGAAGATTGCACCACGCTGCAGGGACTCGGCCTCATTCCATCTGGCGCCTGTAGCCAAGCAGATCAGCGCAACAGGATATGTATGGTTGTTGGTGGAGCGCTTGCACTCTTCCAGAAGCTGAGCAACTTGCGGCAAGGTCAAGAAAGTGAGTTCAGTCTGGTCTGTCTTGATCTGACGAACCTTAGCTAGTGGATTGTCACCCACCCAGGCGCCCAAACGGATCAGCTCGGAAAAAACCGCTGACAGGTAGCGCTGCTCATGGTTGACGGTGTGCGGAGTGACATCTTTCAAGCGGGACTGGCGATAGCGTGCCCAGGCCAGTGTATCGAAGCTGCTGGCCAAGGGATTGCCAAGACGCTCAACCGTGGCCAGCGTCCGTGACAGGCGATACTTCGCGTCCTTGAGCGAACGGCCATGCAGGTCGTACCAGAGCGTCACCAGATCAGACAGACGATCATCGAGCGGCCGGCCAGTCTTCATTAGGCTAGCGAAGTAGTTCGACTCATAGCGCTGGGCGGCAGCTTTGGTCAGGAAGCCGTATTTTCTGATTCGACGACCAGAGCGACCATTCTCATAAAAGTCCGCAGTCCAGGTCTTGCCGTCCTTGCGTGCCGTCATACCGCCCTGCCCCATCGGACCTGACGCTCCTCCAGCAGCGACTTGATGTGCTTGTAGAGGTCGTATTCGGTCATATCCTTGGCGGCATAGTGGTCACGGATGACCGGCCAGCATTCCCAGGTTTGCAGCCGGTCAAACGCCTTTTTTGCACCCACCCTTTCCCTTGCCAGCAGACTGACGAAGTTGCCCAAGAACAGCTCCACGTTCTTGCCGGAGAAGCCGCGAGCGGTCTTGTAGTGGCGCTTGTACTCAGTCTCGTCCAGCAGGGAGTCGACCGGCAGATCCACGCGCACATCATCACGAAACAGCGTCCAGGCCGGGTCGAAGTAACCAGGGCGAGCCAGGTACTTGAACTGGCCGAGCCCGTAGCGCCACAGCCCGTCCAAATGAGCCGCGAAGGTCGCGAAGGAGTTGGTCTCAATCAGTTGGCCGGATCGCAGATCCACAGAGCCGGCTGCGAATTGCTGGATGACGGAGTGGTGATAGCGCAGCTCGATACGCCACACATCTTCGGCCGGGTCGTAGTTCTGCGGATCGCCCTCGTCGAAGCTGTCGCGACGCTTCCAGACGCCTTCCCAGTAGTCCAGCTTGTCGTGGGCACGGGCTTGCAGGGTCTTGTTGTAGATCCCCAACTGGATACCACCAGCCGACCCGAAGAGGAACGACTGGCCCTTGCCGTAGGTGGCCGCCTCCAGAGTCCACTGGACCTCCTTGATGCCCGAAATGTCACGGCTTGCGCGAGCCCGGCAGTGCATACGGGCTACCAGATCATCGGGCGGAATCCAGCCCTGTACATCCAGCGCCAGATGCACCGCACACTGGTTCAGCTCTACATGGCTCAGAACCTGACTGGCGTAGTAGTCCAGACGTTGCTGGAGACGCTCCGGCGACAGACTGTCGATCGCATGAGGCGACACCTCAATCTTGAGGTGCGGTCCGATCGCGTCCGTCTTGGCGTTGAAGTTCTTCACCAGCAGGACGAAGCCCAGGTCGGCGTTCTGGAGCTTGTACTGGTAGCCCGAGTCCTTGCCGACTCGCCCGGAGTGCCAGCGCCCACCGGCGAAATCGACGATGGCACCCGGCTTCTCGAACAGGACCATGATTTCAGGCCGGATAAGCCCACGGTACAGCTGGCGGACCGTATCGACACCGCACCGCAACAGGCGGACATGACCCAGGTCGACGAATCCGACCTTGCCTGGATCCACAAACAACCGACTGTCCTTGTTCTCGGCTCCGGTCTCGATATCGATACGGTGGAAATTCTTAGCCTTCACTTCTGTTTCCCCATCACTCTGGTTTAACCAGGTACTAATTCTTCGTTTATCTGACGTGCTACAGGGACGTCAGCCGGCGAGCGGCGCACGGCGACGGTTGGCCTCACAGGCTCGGCCTAACCGACGTCGGGCGCCGCTCACCACAGAAACCGCCCCTTCTCATAGGGAACAACGTTCACCACCGGCGCGGGATTGGCTGCGGGCTGAGGCTGATAGGTCGCGATCTGCTGCTGGGGAAGTTGTCCAGGCGGCTGAAACCCACCGCCTTGGTTTGTGCGTCGGTCAGGCACCGAGGCGTCGAAGTAGCCGTCCGTAGAGGCTTTCATGCAGAAGTCAAAGTCGGTCCTGTAGCGCGTACCCTGCTGGGTGTAGCACTGGCAATGAGTCAACCGACCTCGCACAGCCCGTACTGAATACGGGGCACGGTCAAATGCTTTTTCAACGATGGTCGGATCCACGCTGGACATACAGTAGAGGCGTGGATAGGAGACAGGCCTCGCGAGTTCGTCATACACCGGTGCCGAGGACGGCAGATCCGGCACACGCGGCAGGCGCTGCTGCACATATTGAGCGGTAGTCATCGGCGCAGTGCCGGAATCGTTTGGCGTGAAGCCAATGACACTGGCGGCACGCTCCAGAGCGCTGGCCTGTTTAGGCTTTTCCTCACTCTGCGCCGCAACCGCCTCGGACGCTTCGCCCTTGGGACCGTAGATACGGTCATACACGCGGTAGCAGAGAACCAGCACAACCACGGCCACCACCGGAATGGCAATGACCTTGAGCGGCAGCTTGACCTTCACGTGGTGGCCGACCGCAGACTTGTAGGCCCCAAACAGGCGTTTATCAATGGTCACGAAGGTCTTCTTGGCGAACTCCCGCTCGCTCACTTTCTCGAAGTCGCTGCACTTCTCATATTCGTAGCGAGCGACCTTGCTCATGCCCCAGGGACGCCAGTAATGCACATGGTTACCCACGAGGCGCCTGACTTCCACATCGATAAAGCGGAAGTCCTGGGTAATCAGGTGAATGTCCATTCCCTTGTGGCGATGGGTCTGGAATTGCGCAATGTGCTCGGGGCGGTCTTTGCGAACATCACGCGGCTGGAAGAAGTGCTGGCACTCATCAATCACGATGATGCAGTTGTCAGGTAGCTCATACCATTTGTGCGGGTCCTCGAAGAGATACCAGTTGGCCTTGAGCTTCGAAGCATCGAGATCAGCAATATTGTGGTAGTAAACCGGTCTATCTTGCGCGACCGCTTGAGCATCGACTTCCTTGAGGGTGTTCAGCGTTTTGCCATGCCCCGGCAAACCAGTGTGCAAATACAGCATGTTTAAGCCTCCAGAACGCCATAGCCTTTCTTCTTGCCAGACACTTTGTTCAGGCCGTTAAGCACAAGGCGAGTAGTGATAGCGGAAAACCACACATTGATAACCACATCGAACTTTGCAAGGCCGAGAATGGCTTGTGCCGGCCCTGGAGCGCTCCCCAATTGCGCAGTAATATATTGAAGCGCCTGATCAAGTATCAGGTTGATACCGACATAGGAAATAACGCCTATACCAAGCGCCTTTAAAACCATCTTGACCAATGGCGTAACCATGGTCAGAAAAAGAATTGCCAAGTAATAAAAGTGCATCACTCACCTCCAAAAGCCTTGCCCACGTATATGGCTGCGAAGAAAGCTGCGGCAGCAACAAACAGCCACGAGAATGAAGAGGCAATCTCGCAAAGCGGCTCATATCCCATCGTGAATGTGCGGCCACTGGTGCTAAACGAGTTTGGCGGCGGACATGAGGACGGCAAAAAGCGCGAGGCACCTTGTACAAAGCCAGGCACCTCTATTTCACTTTCCCCTAACTCGAATTTGTCGCCCTGAAAGAGAGATTCGATTTTCCCTTTGTTACTTTCGTAATCGGCATTCTTCTCAGCCGAGCAGCGGGACTGTTTTTCCTGTCGAAGGATGGCGCACTGGATAGCATCACCCTCGCATTTAAGAATACGGTCGCATTCCTCGCCCGCGACAACGGGACCTTTATCTGGACCATCATCGTCACCACCCCCTGTACCACCGTCCCCGCTCCCATCTCCGTCGCCGCTTCCATCACCATCTCCCCCTCCGTCACCGCCCCCATTGCCACCGTCACCACCGCCATCACCACCTCCGTTACCGCCTCCAGGGTTCGGGTTGTTCGGATCAGGGTTATTGGGGTCTGGATTGTTAGGGTCAGGGTTATTCGGATCGGGGTTATCAGCGTCCGGGTTTGGAAAGCACGTAGTACCTGACAAGCTCCAGCCAGGAGGACAAGTAGGTGGAATATCAGGGTTATCAGGATCAGGCTGCGGAGGCGGACTGCCACCCGAGGAAGGATCGCCGGGAGCGCATGGCTGTCCATCGAATGCCCCCAAGCCCCAACAAACGCCGGGAGGGTCATCACCAGTAGCGCCGCAGGTACTGGTTCCAATTGCAACGCGGCAGCCATCGGTACACACATGCTCAACGGCACCCAATCCATTTAAGTCAGGGCGCATCAGACTCCAGCTGGTTGGCTTGCCAGCTTTATCGGAACAATCCTTCGGCGGCTCAGGTGGCTCACACTGCTTCTTTTCTACATTGTAAATCTGGCCCTCAGGACAGCCGGCCTTATGGCCGTAGGACCAACCATTTTGGGTTTCACCGGGTGTAGTGCCGGTGTAATAGTCATAAACACAGCGAAAGCCATTGGTCGTTCCGTAACGACGCCCCTCCTTGAAGTCCAGACCAGAGAAACCGGCAATACATGCAGTTCTAACACTGCCGAAGTGCTTATCGAGACCTAGCTTATCGCTGGTGTAATAATCAAATTCAGCGGCAGCCACAGAAAACGGGAGCAAGAACAATGCAGCCACATAAAAAACAACTGCACGCATATCAAACCCGCCCAAACAAAAGAGCGGCCATGGCAAGGGTCGCGCAAATTAGGAAGTAAAGATCGGGCGAGAGATTCACTGTTAGGCCTCCTGAAATGAACAGGCCCACCGAAGTGGGCCCTTACACAACTTCCGCTTAAGCGGCCCGGCGGATGTACTTGAACATCACGGCCGCAATCAGCAGGCCGATACCGGCCCAACCGATAACTTCCACGTCGCCTTCGGCACCTTCCAGTTTGGCTTTTGCGGCAGCCGCGTCGGCCAGAGCGATGGTGGCGCCACCCAAGAGGGTGAAACCGCCAACAGCGGCTTGGGCACCGAACTTGCGGAGCTGGCCGCCATACTTGCGAGCAACATTCTTGTACTTCATGTTCACCTCACTACACGTTTCAGGATGAGGAATACGAACACCGACACGAACAGCGATACGGCTGCGTCATATAAGGCGTCTGAATCCTCGGGGGTTATGCCGGAAGTTATTTCCGACGAGAGTTCCTGGCCCGTGATGGTGATCAGCGTTCCGGTGCACTGGATGCCAGATGCCCCGGAAGACCATTCCCCATCACAAGCCAGGAAATTCATTATTTGGTCTCAGTCTTCTGCGGGGCTGCCTGGGAGGTAGGCGCGGCCGAGGCTGCGGAGCGGGTTTTGGCGGACTCGACGTGCAGGACGATGAACTTGCCCGCGTTCTTGGAGCCGCGTTCGATTTCAGCGGTTACGCGGACTGGCTCCAGAACGTCGAGGCCTTTGCAGGCCGACCAGACTTCTTCACGGACTTCTTCGGAAACCTGCATCGAAAGCAGGGAGACGCCGAGGTCTTTCTCGCCGTCCGGCTCATCGCCCAGGTACAGCTTCACCAGATCCACGTTGTCGAATTTCACGCGCTCGGCGCTGATAAATGCCAATTCCATAGTGGTGCGTGCCATGTGTGTTTCCTCGCTAGTTGCGCGTTAGTGCGCGGGTTTGCCTTTCAGCAGGCCGAGCGGGTCCACACGGACAAACTTTCGTTTTTGCCCGAAGTGGTTTTCTCGACTTGCCGAGGTTCAGTTGTTGCCGCAGTTGCAGCCGGTTAGCTCTTCAACACCAAGGGCTTTGCCCTTGTCATCCCACCCTTGCCGCCGGGGGCTCGGGAGCGCGGGGCGGTGGAGCTACCCCGCCCTCCCCAGCGGAGGCTGTTCGTATTCGAGGTGGGTCAAGGGTGCGCTTCGCCCGTGCTTCCGTTTGTCCGAACGGTGCAGCATGTTCGGACAAGCCGGGAGCGCGGCCCCTGACCTGGGAAGCCTCTGTGCGGGCGATTTCGCGGGCGACGAAAAGGGCCATTACGACAACCAGAGACATAAAAAGAATGTGGGGAAGCCAGAACAGCAGATCGGCGCGGCTCATGGCTTGGCCTCCCGGCGCTCGGCTTCGGCCTGGGCTTCAAACTGGATGCTCAGACGGGCAATGCCAGAACAGGCATTGCAGCCGCAGAATTCGCCCTCGCACTTCGGGCAGCGTTCGTCGCCCATGTGCTTGGCGTCGCTGTAGGCTTCGGCGTGGCCGCAGTCCTGGCACAGGACATAGGCATCGGTCACTTCGGCAAGCTGGCTCATTGGCTTAGCTCTCCAGTTCGAACGGCTCGCGGATAGGCACGAAAGGCGTCGGCTTGCCCGAGTCGTGAATAACGTTCCAGTACTTCGGGGGACGGCGCGGCGGCTTGTGTTTCGCGCAGGTGAAAGCCGGTTTCGCTCGCCAGATTCCATCGACCTTGAACACAGACGCGGGGCGGCACTGGTCGCAGGGTGTGGATGGGCAGGGAGCGGGGTCCACCGGTACGCGACGGGACCAGCAGACAGAGCAGTCGCAGGTTTCGGTGTGCGGTCGGTGCAGATACCGATTCAGGCTCATGGGCTCCGGCCTCATTCATCGGCGTAATCCCCCGCGCAGAAGACGGTTTTGCCCCGGTCGAGGTCGCGGCGGATGCGGTGGAGGTTGATCACGCGATGGCGGCCGATTTTGACGGTCGGCACGGTGTAGGTTTCGATCCAGCCGCGCACCACGTCTTCGGTGATCTGCTCGAAGCCCAGCAGCTGAGCCAGCACGTACTTCGTGCAGAACGGCGCGTCGCGGAAATCGGTTACGCGCTCGGGATTCCCCTCAAACGAAAGCCCCACTACACCAGACTGTTCCATGTGATTGCCCCTATAATCCCAACCAACTAAAGCGAAATGTCCGATAAACATGTATTTAATACATATGTTCATAATACATCGGAATCGCGAAATGTACATAAAACATCTATGGCATTTCTCAATGAATGAAGGGATTACTGATAGAGGCCATCAATTGCTTGAGATGGCGAGCCTCAAGGCATTGGCCGAGGCTGGCAGCACTGACTACGTGCGCTGGCAGAACATAAAGAGAGGAAAAGCGAGGATCGGTGCAAATGAGATTGAGATCCTTGGTCGCGTCTTTCCTAATTACAGGTGGTGGTTGCTTACTGGCGAAGTGACACCAGAGAATGGCCAGACAAGCCCGGACTACGACGAGGCCCATCGAAACTTGGCCAGTCCGAACGCGGGATAGCGATCACACAAGAAGTAGCTAGGCGCTGGTACGCCCGATGGAATGGAGAGAACAGATGAAAAGGATGCTGCTGACCCTGGCCATAGCCTCAACCCCCGCCCTTGCAGAGCAATCCAAGCCCATCGCTACGCAGATCGGCGAGGCTGTAGAGCCCGCCGCCGAGGCTTATGGCCGGGCAGTCAATCGCGTAGTCAACGAGTACTTCGCCGGCACCAAAGGCATGCTGGGCGATGCAGCCCGAAGCAACCTCAAAGCCATGGACAAACGAGAACGCGAAGCCAACCGCGGAGTCCGTCGCACCATGCAGGAATGCATCAAGCCAGGAAACGTCATTGATGAGGACGTGAAAGAGTGCATTGAGGGGCTGCGAGCTAAGGAGTGGTGAGTACCCTCGACGAGCGGGTTAGAACCATCGTGGCAATGACCGGAATGGACCGGCTGGTTCGGGAAACCCCAATCGGCTCGAATCGCTGGAGAACCTTGCTCTACAACAAAGAGGTGCGGATAAGCACCGTAGAGGTCGAGGAGTTGAGCAAGCTCTATCCTCAGTATCGTTGGTGGATAATCAGTGGTGAGGTGGCTCCAGAGATAGGCCAGACCAGCCCGGCCTACGACGAGGCCAATCGAAACTTGAGCAGTCCAAACGCGGGATAGCGATCACACAGGAAGTAGCTAGGTGCTGGTATGCCCGAAGAAACGGAGAAGACCAATAGGGGTTTACGGCTCTGGTCGTAGCAGCAAGCCACCTTCGCCAAAAGAGTGCACTGAGGAAGCACGACAAAAGAATTGCGATCTAAATAAAAATATACGTCTTAATGCCTTGCACGCCAACAAAGCACAAGAAACACCAAGGAGCAATTTAGATGGAAATAAAAGCAAAGCTGTTGTGGCTATTAAGAAAAATACCAGTTATTGACGGACTGGCAGACATAGAGTGGCAGCACTTTTCTGACGCAGTAAAAGAAGTTTTCTTTACAGTATTACTATCTACAACACCTTTGTGGCTTGGCGCACTTGTCGCCTCACTAATAGACGTAAGCACGGCAAGCTCGGGAAGCATCTTTTCTACATTTCTAAACAATTTAATAGCGTCAACCAAGAATGGCGCCCTTATTATCTATGCTGCCGCACTAATAGCACCAGTTATCTATATTGCAGCCACAGACATTAAAACCGATACAATAAATAAGGTATTCCCTTCAAGGCCTTGGCACATCCTTTTTGCATTTTTCATCCAAGTAATAGGAAGTAGCTACTTCGTCATTCAATCCCTCGGCAAGCAAATGAATGAGGATTACTCCTATACACTCTCCGCATGGATATTCCCCACCACTCTTTTAATGCTATTAATTGCCTTCTGCTATAAAAATCTGATTCTCGACATTAATCCAACCCGAGAAATGGAACAATCAGAGAGAGACTTTCGCAGTGGATATGCCCGTCATCGGAGGGCTGCAGAATGAAACAGCTCAACATAGTTGACGAAGCTCTTTTCGAAAGAGAACTTACAATTAACTGCATAAAAATCACACAACCAATTGGTGAATTTTATATTGGCTCAATCAAAAGCAAAGCTCTAAAAGAAATAACATTCTCTGACGTAAGGAGAATGGAAGGAGAGCGTGGCTTTGAAAGCTATCTCGGAATTCAACGCCCTCTGCTCCCTGGACGAGTGAAGGAAATTTCTGCATACACCAAAACCATCGACGCATGCTTTCCTACTGCGGTACTTCTCTCAATTAAGGGGAAATGCGCCGAATTTAACGATCAAAATAATACACTAGTTCTCACCCCCTTTAAGTCACCCGATGAAGATCTGGAAGCCAGCATACCATTTACACACTTAGCAAACGTCATAGACGGACAGCACCGAATTGCTGGGCTACATGATTACGAAGGGGAAGATTTCGAGGTTAACGTTTCCATTTTTGTAGATATCGATGTGTCTACCGAAGCATATCTATTTTCTACAGTTAACCTCGCACAAACCAAGGTCAACAAAAGCCTTGTTTATGATCTTTTCGAGCTAGCGACCAAAAGAAGCCCACAAAAGCTATGCCACGAAATATCTGTGACCTTGGATAAAGAACCGGACAGTCCATTCCATAGCAGAATTAAAAGACTCGGCTCCGCACAAGCGCACAATTTACCCGGCAGTATTACCCAAGCTGCTTTTGTGCAAGCTTTGATCAAGTATCTCTCCAACAACCCAATGAGAGATCGTGATCTTTACATGCGTGGAAAGACTCCAATCCTCCATGACGGGGATCTAAACAAGCTTATTTTTAGAGAGTTCATGATCAAAGAAAATGACTATGACCTCACTGATATCTTGTGGGACTACTTCAGTGCGGTCAGAGAGCGTTGGCCTGTAGCCTGGAACAGCCAAGACAAAGGAATAATTCTCAGCAAAACAAATGGCTTTATGGCCCTAATGAGATATTTAAAAGATGTCTATGTCTTCCTGCGAAAAGAGAAGCCAACTCAATCCGACTTCAGCGAAATATTCCAACGCATGGAGTTTCACGATGACTACTTCAGCACGGACAATTTCAAGCCTGGAACCAGTGGAGAATCAGCTCTATACAGAAATTTTCTTGAGAGCAATGCCTTAAGAAACTGAGCCTACCAACACTTTACAGCGAGTTCCTGGTAAACGCCGCGGAACTCGCTTTTCCCTGAAAGGACGTTACTCCGAGACAAGACAATTTGCTCAAACCCCTCGTAGAGAGATGAAATAGATTCGTGATTGGCATTTAGCACAAGCACTTTTACCCCTCGCCCAGCAGCGCGAACCACGGCATCACGAAGACGAACCTGATCCTCCCATTTAAATAGGTTCTCATTATATTTGATAAAGCCGTTGTAGTTATGCTTAACTGTATAAGGAGGATCTACAAAAACAAAATCACCATCCACTGCCTCATCTATACTCTCCTCAAAGTCGCCCACTCTGAAGCGTGCCCCCTGAAGCAAATCCGCCACCCTAGGGAAGGCATCAAGATCAGCAAGAACATTACTCTTCGTCCCAATTGGAACATTGAACTCCCCCCTCAAGTTAACTCGATATAGACCATTCCAGCAGGTTCTATTCAAGTAGAGAGTTCGAGCCGCTTGGGCAAACTTAGATCTCGGGCTAGACGAGCGCACTTTATAATAGTATTCAGAACAATGAAGCTGCTGGTGGGCCTTCAAAAATTCAGCCACACGCCTCCAATCCTTCTGAATAGAGGAATAGACATTTATTAACTCAGCATTCACATCCGACAGCAACGCAGACGACGGGGCCAAGTGAAAATACACCGCAGCCCCACCAAGAAAAGGCTCTATATAATTCCCGTAATCCGAGGGAAATAGATCGCCAGCCTTTCTGACGAGCCAGCGCTTTCCACCGGCCCACTTTATAATTGGCTGAAGTTCCATGCCGCCGCCTCAAGAGCAAAAAATAAAGATTATTCAACACACACTAAAAAGTCCAGCTTTTTCACTCCATCTGACAAGAGCGATAGAGCAAAAGCCGAACATATACAGAGTAAAAAGCAAAAACCAAAGCACTGCGCATGCTCGGAAAAACTACTCTATCAATAAGCTCAGAATACCCTTCCCCATTTGCCACCAAACACAAAACCCATAGAACAAGAGTCAAAGCGAACGCTAAATTCCCAAAAAAATATAGCGTCCGCCGCCTTCAAAGTCTTTACCCTTCAACTTCGACAGCTTAGAAAAGCTTTCACCATAAAGCATTGCCGCAACAATTAGAAAGTCCAACATATCTAAAACCTGATTCGATTGCCCAAGTAAAGCCAAAACAAACACCAGCACCACAAAAGGCACATTAAGCCCAATATATCTCTTAAAAGGCCCAAATCACTGCCTTCAGAAAAATGCGACTCGACATTCTTGACTCTCAGATATCCTTAAAGCTGGCAATTCTGAGCCAATTAACTGTTGGTGACTACAACGGCCTTATTTTCTGGAAAGCTGTGGTGCAGCGAGGTCGGAGGGCAGGTGGAAGCCTCGATTTATGGGCCTCTCTGGCTTAGCAGGGCGCTACACGAAGGATTCATAATGCTGATGTCCCAGGTTCAAGTCCCGGTGTAGCCACCATACATTTCAAAGGGTTAGCTTCGGCTAGCCCTTTGTCGTTTCTGGGCGGTGACTACGAGGTGACTACATCGTGTCCACGCCTCAGCGACACCACTGCTGTTCGCATGGGACGCCGTCCCTGTTGCCATCCATCTTCGTACCAGGGCAGTTACGCAAGAAGAAGGTAGCCTCCTCACACGATCTCATCTGCGAACAATGAGTGCGGCCATCACAGCGATACTTCGCCGCCTGCCCGGAAACCTGTGCAGAGGCAGTAGCGGGCTTGGATGAAGAACTGTCCAGGCTGAATGAAGATGGCAGCAGACTATCGAACGAAAAACCTTCCGATGGCTGCTTGATGACCGGCTCACTCAACAGCGTCCCATCGTCAGAGATATTCGTGATCACCGGGCTTGCAGGTTGCTTGAAATAGAAGTGCCAGATCGCAAAGCCGGCAGCCAGTAACACAATCCATTTTTTCATAGCACTCTCCCTACTCTGGCTAGGCGCTCCAGGGATCCACCAGCGACACCCCAAGCGATTCGAAATGGCGAACGTTGCGAGTGGCAATCACCGCATCATGCAGCCGACCAATAGCCGCGATCTGGGCATCGGCCATATCCACCACCCTTCCGCGCGCTTCACTCCCCGCCGCAATCTCCACGTAGTGCACAGCGGCATCGGCATCAAAGGGCAGAATATTGCCCGCGAAGTCTTCATCGAACATAGCTGACGCTAGATCCAACAGCCCTTGCTTGCGCTTGCCATCAGGCATGCGGGCGATGCCATAGAGGATCTCGGCAACGGTGATGGAGCTGATCACCAATTGGCTGGCCGGCTGAGCATCCACCCACTCCAGCACCTGGGGAGAGGGCTTGGCTCGCATCAGCTCGGACAGGACGTTGGTATCCAGCAGGATCATTCGTCGAAGCTCACAGCCCGGGCCTTGTCCTTGCGCTCAGGCAGTGCGAGATCCACGCCACCTATCGCAGCAAACCGCGAGTGAATACGGCTGCCCAAGCCACCGCGCTTTTCCTGACGGGAAAGAGCCTGCCGAAGGATGGTTCGCGCCTCTTCCTCCATAGATCGACCATGGCTGGCCGCCACGATGCGCAGCTGCGCTTTCAGATCATCATCTAGGTTACGAATCGTGATGCTGGCCATATCGCCCTCCGCGAATACAATGCAATCATTGATAGCATACATATACGCTAGTTGTGTAAACCCAGCACGTTGTTCAGTGGAAGTGGAGCGCGGCTGATGGGTGGGTT
>CAZTHV010000042.1:0-14397 GCA_964613165.1 uncultured Marmoricola sp. | reverse complement strand
CCGGTGGCCTCGTTTTCGAGCGTCGGATCGGCCTCATTTTCGAGCGTTGCCGACAGAAACAGACGCGAGGAGGCCGCGATCTTGTGCCGACATGACAAAAATCGGTCTCTGCGAGCATCAACCGCGGGAGGACCGGACGCCGACGGGCCTGCCGACGGCACCGCAGTGCCAGCATCCAGCGCATGGCCAGAGCACGATCCCGGCGTACCCGCCGCCACCCGCGGGCGACGGAGCTGCGCATCGCGAGAGCACGGCTCGCGGCCACCGAGCTCCCCGCACGCCGCACCACCACCCCTGAAGAACCCTGAGCCGCCACCCAGAGAGCCGCCGGTCCATCGTGGTCAACGCCGTCGATCCACCGATCCGCATCGCACCGTCGAGGCGCGGACAGTCCCCGTCGCAGGAGAACTCGGGCACAGTCGGCGTACTGGACGGGGGTGGGCTCGATGGGGATCTCGATAGGGGTGGGGTCGTGCAGCAAGCAGTCAGCACGCACAGGAGGGAGACCGGCCGGATGGCAGCCTCGGCTGGCGACAGACCGGTGCGGTTGGAACGAGCGGACCGGCGGCACCGAGCGCGCGTCGCGTTGAGCGAGCTGGGCCGGGACCTGACCGGCACCACGCTGCCGGCGCCGCCCGGCCCGCCGCCGAAGCAGCTGACCCGGCTCTTCCGCAACCGTGTCGCCGACCTGGCCACTCGCATAGGAGAGCGAGTGCAGCATGAGGTCGCGGCCTATGCCGGTCCCTCCGATGGAGGCCGGCGGCGGCTCATCGAGCTCGCCACCACCGGCGCAATCGGCGAGCTGCTCGGCATGGTGGAGGATCCGCGGGCCGGCGGCCGGGGCGTGGACGAGCTCTTCCGCCGGATGGGCTACGGCGAGGCCGCCGAGGGCCACGACCTGGCGGCGATGCGCGCGGCACTCTCGGTCGCCGGCCGGGAGTCGTGGGACGAGTTGCGTGTCTTCGCCGCCGACTACCACCTGCCCGCCGCCGCGCTCGGCCGTCTCGGAGTAGGCCTCTTCGCCCACCTGGACTGCCTCGCCGAGGAGGTCCGCCTCGGCTACGAGGGCGCACTGCGGGCGATGGGGCGCCGCCAGGACGTCGTGCGCCGCCGGCTGGCCGAGGCGCTGCTGGCCGGGGCGCCTCGCGAGGAGATCGATCCCATGGCCGCGCACGTCTCCTGGACGGTGCCCGAGTCCGTGGTGGTGCTGGCCGTCGAGCACGAGCCTCGGGAGGACCTGGAGGAGGACCTGGAGGAGGGCCCGGAGAAGGGCCCGGAGAAGGGCCACGCGACGGGCCATGCGACCGAGCACGAGACCGGCCACGAGACGGGGCTTCCCGAGATCGCCGGCTTGCCGGACTCGACGCTGGTCACCACCGTGCTCGACCAGCCCTACCAGCCCGACCGACCCGGCCGGGTCGTCGTGATCTGCGCCGCCGGCGACGCGGACTCGGCGACCGCGGCGCTGCGATCCGCCTTCGACGAGCCGGTGGCGATGAGCTGGCCGGTCGCCCTGACCGACGTCCCGGAAGCGCTCGGCTGGGCGACACGCGCCTTCGACCTGGTCCGCCGGGGTGTCATCCCCGACACCCCGGTCATCGACTGCGCACAGCACCAGACGCAGATCTGGCTGCACGCCGAGCCGCTGCTCCGGCAGCGGCTGTGCCAGCAGCTGCTGCGACCGCTGCTCGCGGAGACGCCCAACTCACGCAAGATCCTGTCCGAGACCCTGCTCGCCTGGCTGGGGTCACGGGACAGCGCACGGGCCATCGCCGGCCGGCTCGGCGTCCATCCGCAGACGGTGCGCTACCGGTGGAAGCGGATCAACGACCTCTTCGGCGAAGATCTGCAGGACCCCGAGTTCATCGTCCAGATCACCATGCTGCTCCAGGCCAGCGTGCCGCTGTGGAACGCCGGGGACCAGAGCGACTTCGAGCTGCTCGAGGACAGATGAGTCCCCCGTCGTGGCCGCTTCGGATCCGCTGCCTGACGGCCTTCCTGGTCGCGGCGGCGGTCCCGTTCGTGCCGCCCCCGGCCGGCCTGGCCCTGGTCGGCATCGTCGTCACGGCCGGCGCCGGGACCCACCTCCGCGCGCTGCGCGGCGACGGAGCGGCGACCCTGGCCAGCGTCGCGATGCTGGCCAGCTGGGGCTGGCCGGCGTACGCGATCGCCACCGGCCGCACCGACACCCACCTGAGCGCCGCGGCTGTGATCGCCGTGATCGCCGTCATCGGCGGTGAGGTCCGCCGCGCCGGTGACAGCTCCGCACCGCGAGCAACGGCCGGGCTGCTGATCCTCCCGGTGGCAGCCGGTGCCGCGTGGTGGATGGTCGACCCAGTCGACGCCGTGGCCGTGGCACTCGGCGTGCTCGCCGTCCTGGCCCCCGTGCTGCCGGCACTCGGATCCGCGACCGCGCGTCTCGCCGGCGACCACCGCGCCGCCCGCATGGGCTGCTCCCTCGGGCCCAGGATCGAGGCAGTCGACCGGATCGACACGCTGGTCATCGACAAGGACCGGACGGTCACGACCGGGGAGCTGCAGGTCGTCTCGGTCGATCCCGTCGAGCCCGACCATGACCGCAGCCTGCGCTGGTTCGCCGGGGCGCTCGAGCACGCCAGCGATCACCCGGTCGGCCGGGCGATCGCCGCCCTCTCCGGTCGTGGCCAGCTGACCGACGTACGGCACCACCCGGGTTTGGGCATCTCCGGCTCCGTGGACCGGCACCCGGTCCGGATCGGCTCCCCCGCCTGGATCGAGACGACCCGGCCGGTCACGGTCCCGCCGACGGTCTACTCTCCTCCGTCGCGGCCGGCGGTCGGCACGACGGTCGATGTCGAGGTGGACGGCCGGCCGCTCGGTCAGATCACCGTCTGGGACCGGCTGCGCCCGGATGCGTCCGAGGGCCTTGCCGCACTGGCCGGCCTGGGACTCCGGCCGGTGCTGGTCACCGGTGACGGCGAGGCCTCCGCGGCCCACCTCGCCGATCTCCTCGGCGGCACCGCCGTCCACGCCGTGGCGAATGCCGAAGAACGGGCGTGCCTGGTCGACCGGCTGCGGGGCCAGGGCCGGTACGTCGGGTACGCCGGCCCGCCCGGCGTCAACGACGAGGCCTTCACCGCCGCCCATCTGGCGATCAGCACGGAGACCGAGACCGGGATCGCCGTGAGCGATCTGGACGTCAGCCGCCTCCCCGAGGTCATCGGGCTCGGCCGCCGCGTCCGCCGGCGCGCCGCACTGAGCCGCGGCGCCGGCCAGACCGCCACTCTCGCCCTGGTCGTCGTGGCCGCCTCGGGTCTCCTCCCTCCCCTGGGCATCGCCTGCGCGGCCGCGGCCGCGGCCACCGCCATCGCCGGGCTCGCCGCGAGCGGCTGAGCGAGCCGGCGAAGCAAGGGCACGCTCTAGACAAGCTCCGCGACGACGTCCAGGACCAGCCGCACGTCCTCGGGAGTGGTGCGGAAGTTGACGAAGCAGACCCGCAGGCAGGTCCGGCCGTCCACGACGGCGGGCGCGAGGTAGACCCGGCCGTCACGCTGGACGGCCTCGGCCAGTCGGGCGTTGTGAGCGTCGAGGTCGGACTCCCCCTCCGGCACATGCCGGAAGCAGACCGTGGACAGCATCGGCTCGTGGAGCAGCTCGAAGCCGGGGTGCTCGCGGACCGTGTCGGCGAAGAGCGCGGCGTTGGCGAGAGTGCCGTCGATCCAGGTGCGGAAGCGGGCGGCGCCATGGACCCGCATCGAGAGCCAGACTCGCAGCGAGCGGAACGGCCGGGAGTACTCGAAGGTGTGGTCCACCGGGTTGCCGCGGTCCCCCGCGGCGTCGGGACCGTGCAGCAGATAGGACTCGTCGTGGCCGAACGCCGTGCGGAGCGCGCCGGGCCGGCGTACCAGGACGACGCTGCAGCTCTTCTGCATGCCCAGCCACTTGTGCGCGTCGATGGTGACGGAGTCGGCCCGGTCGAGGCCGGCGAACCAGTGCCCCGCGGTCGTGCTCGCCGCAGCGGGGAGGCCGTAGGCGCCGTCGACGTGCAGCCAGACACGCTCGCGCTCGCACACCTCGGCGGTCTCCGCGAGCGGGTCGACGGCTCCGGTCAGCGTGGTGCCCGCGGTCGCGACCACCGCGACCGGCGTCCGGCCCTCGGTCCGGTCGGCGGCGATCGCCGCGGCCAGCGCGTCGGGGCGCATCCGCCGGCGCTCGTCGATCGGCACCCTGCGCAGCGAGCGGCGGCCCAAGCCGGCCGCCTCGACCGCGCGCAGGATCGAGTGATGTGCCTCGTCGGAGCAGTAGACGGTGGCGGGCCTGCCGTCCACACCGTGCTCGCGCGCGCCCGGCAGCGCCTGCTCGCGAGCGACCAGGACGGCGGTCAGGTTCGAGGTCTGCCCACCGGAGGTGAAGTGCCCCTCGGCGGCGGGGAAGCCGACCAGCTCGGCCACCCAGCGCACCGCCTGCTGGTCGAGCAGCTCGGCCGCGCCGGCGGCAGTGGCCAGGTTGGCGTCGTACGCCGCGGAGAGGGAGGCGGCCAGGACACCGGTCTCCAGCCCGGTCGAGCCGACGTACGCCAGATAGAGCGGACGGGCAGGCGACACGCTCGCGTCCAGGATCCGCACCGCGTCGTCGAGCGCCGTGTGCGCATCGCTGCCCTCCTCCGGCAGCGCCGCCTCCAGCCGGGCCAGCAGGCCGGCGTCCGGCCAGGGCTCGGCCGGGCGCGGGTGGTCGAAGGAGGCCCACGCCTGACCGAGGTAGCGAGCCAGGTCGCTCAGGACCTCGTCACGGTCCGACAGCCCGTCGCGGGCCACCTCACGACGCCATGAAGAGGATCGCCTCGCGGTCGTACTCCATGCCGGGGTGCTCGCTGGCCAGGTGCTCCTGCACCTTGGCGACCAGATCGTCCTCGTCCTCACCGCGGATATAGGTGCCGCATGGGCAGCTCAGTCGGGTCTTCATGGGTCCACGGTACGACGGGCACCGCCCGGCGAACAGCGTCCGGCGCACCACTGGCGAGAACGCGTTCTACCTGGGAAAGTGGCGCCGTGCCCGCCATCACACCCCCGCCGCGCCCGATGACGATCGCCGACATCCTGGAGGCGATGGCCGACGCCGTCTCGGACCGCCCGGCCATCGTCACGCTGAGCCGGGAGTACACCTTCGCCGAGATCGACGAGCGCTCGACCCGGCTGGCCAACCACCTCGTGTCCCGGGGCGTGCGGCCCGGCGAGCATGTCGCGGTGCACTCGGCCAACCGGATCGAGTGGGTCGACGCCTTCTACGGCTGCCTCAAGGCCCGCGCCGTGCCGATCAACATCAACTACAAGTACCGCCGCGACGAGCTGGCCTACCTCTACGACAACGCCGACTGCGTGGCCGCGATCGTCGCACCCGAGCATGTCGAGGTGGTCCAGTCGCTCGCCCTGAGCGCGCTGCGCGACGTCATCGTGCTCGGCGACGAGTACGACGCCGAGCTGGCTGCTGCATCGACCGAGCGGCTCGGCGGCCGCACGGCCGACGACCGCTACGTGCTCTACACCGGTGGCACGACGGGGAGCCCCAAGGGCGTGGTCTGGCGCAACGGGGACATCATCCGCGCCGCGCTCAACGCCGGTCGATCCGGAGCGCCGTTCGACTCGGTGGAGCAGCTGGCTGCCGAGGCCGCCGCCGACGAGACTCCGATGGTGCTGCTCGCCTGCGGCCCGATGATGCACGGCGGCAGCCAGTGGATCCTGGGCAACGGCCACGTCTCGGGCCACACGGTCGCCTTCTACACCGAGGCGAGCTTCGACCCCGAGCGGGTGCTGGACCTGGTGGAGAAGGCCGGCGTCAACTCGCTGACCTTCCTGGGCGACGCGATGGGACGCCCGGTCGCCGAGGCGATCCTCGCCGAGCCCGACCGCTGGGACCTCTCCAGCCTGGCCGCCGTCTCCAACGGCGCCGCCCCGCTCTCCGACGGCGTCCGCGAGGAGATCCGCCGCGCGCTGCCTGGGCGCTTCATCCTCGACTCCTACGGCGCCTCGGAGTCCGGCGCCACCGGCTCCCGGATCGACGACGGCTCGGAGGGGCCTTCCTCCGCGCCGAAGTTCGCGGTCGGCGACGACGTGGAGGTCTTCGACTCCGATCTGCGCCGCTGCCCGCCCGGGGTCGACGGCATGCTCGGGCGCTCGGGGGCGATCCCGCTGGGCTACTACCGGGACCCGGTCAAGACGGCGGCGACGTTCAGGGAGATCGACGGCGTGCGCTGGTCGCTCCCCGGCGACTTCGCGCGCCGCGAGGAGGACGGCTCGGTGACCGTGCTGGGCCGGGGCTCGGTCTGCATCAACACCGGCGGGGAGAAGGTCCACCCCGAGGAGGTCGAGGCGGTCCTGCTGCGCCACGAGGACGTCTTCGACGCCGCGGTCGTCGGCACGCCGCACCGGCGGTGGGGGCAACAGGTCACCGCGCTGGTCCAGCTCCGCGACGGCGCCCAGGTGAGCGAGGAGGAGCTGCGCGAGCACGCGCGCGGGCTGATCGCCGACTACAAGGTGCCCAAGCGGCTCTTCTTCGTCGCCTCGGTGCCTCGTACGCCGGTCAGCAAGGTCGACTACGCCGCGACGGCAGCGCTGGCGGCCGACCTGGTCTCGGCCGGCTGATCGAGAGCTCAGCCCTCGACGCCGGTCGCGTCGTGGGGCGAGCCGACCGGCTTGCTCTCCGGCGAGCCGCGCTGCCGCAGGTAGATGGCGAGGACCGCCATCGAGCCGACCGCGAGGAACTCCGACTGCCAGTTCTGCAGCGTGCGGGACCAGAAGTCCGCATTGGCGACGTACTCCGGCCAGGTCAGCGGGTCCTGCAGCCGCCCCAGCCGCTCCTCGTTGAAGCCGACCCGGCCCGCGATCGACTGGGCCAGCCACGAGGCTGCGAAGATGCCGCCCATGACCAGCGCCAGAGACCAGGAGAAGAGGGTGGTGCGCAGGCCGCCGACGGCCGCCCAGCGCGGGGATCTCTCGTCGGCGTACGACCCGACCTTCTGGGCACGGTCGGACTCCAGGCCGGCCTCGTCCAGTCCCTTGGACTCCGGCGAGCCGCGCTGCAGCAACCAGATGGTCGCGGTGATGTAGAGCAGGAACTGCAGGTACTCGCTCTGCCAGTTCTCCGCCACATCGGCCACGAAGCCCGACGACGCGAGGTACCGGCCCCACGAGAGGGTGCCGAGGCCCTCCGCGGCCTGCTCGGCGTTGAAGGCACGCCAGCCGGCGACGGCCTGCCCGGCGAGGCTGAGCAGGAAGATGCCGCCGAAGAAGAGACCCAGCGAGTGCTGGCGCAGTCGTCTCATCGCGTCCTCACAGCCTGCTCAGCCCGACCACGAAGAAGTAGGCCAGGCCGAGGAGGATGACGGTGAGGTAGCCGGCGAACATCGCGCGCATCTCAGCCGACCTCGATCGCGCAGTCATGGGGGCGGTCGCGGTCGGTCACCGGCGGGCAGCCGGCCGCCGTGACTCGCCACCCGTCGGCGAAGCGGGACAGGAAGGCGGTCTCGCCCGGGTGCAGCACCTGGGCCGCCGAGCCGTAGACGCGCGCCTCCCCGCGCCCCTCGACGCTCGGGAGCTCCTGCTTCACGATCGCCTCCGCGCAGGATGCTCCCTCCCGGCGCTCCAACGACGCGCGCGCCTCGGGCGCCAGGTCGGCGCAGGCGCCGGCTCCGTCGTCCGCTTCGATCGCGGCGTAGAAGTGAGCCGCGCGATGAGCCGGCCCGGACTCCACCGGGGCACAGGCCACGAGCACCGCTCCCGCCACGAGGACGACCGCGATCCCGCTCGTGCTCACAGCTCCGCCGCGGCCTTCAGCCTCTCCGCCAGCTCCGCTCTCGTCAGCTGCTCGAAGAGCCGCTCCGGCTCGCGGTGGTCCTTCATGACCGGGTCGACGACGTCCACGGCGGACTCCCTTCGTTGGCTCGGCGCGCTCCGCGCCCGGTCCCGGCCCGGCGACCGGGACGAGCCGTCGGTACCCCGAACCGGCTCCCACAAGCCGCTCCGTGCGGGAACGGCAGCCGATGAGCCTAGAATCGGCGCCTGGGACCCCCGGGTGGGCACCACACGCCCGGTCCCCATGCCTCCGTAGCTCAGCTGGATAGAGCAAGAGCCTTCTAATCTCTAGGTCGCAGGTTCGAGTCCTGCCGGGGGCGCCAGTGCCGGGGGCGCCAGCAGCGCGGCAAGGCAACCCGCGCGGAGGGGCCCTCGGTGGCTCGACCAGCTCGAACCGGTGGGCTCGTGGGGCCGGGCGGCCGGTCCGCGAGATTTCTCGCCAGGTGATGATCCTTTTCGGGGGCGGGCCGCGACAGTAGGGGCATGGAGAACGGCCAGGACGCCGCGCTGCTGCGGCGGATCGCGGAGGGCGACGAGAGCGCGCTGCGCGAGCTCGTCGAGGCGCACTCCGCCTGGCTGCTGCTCCGCCTGGGCCGCCGTACGCCGGACCCGGAGCTCGCGGCGAGCGCGCTGCAGGACACCTTCGTCGCGGTGTGGCGCCAGGCCGGGCGCTATCGCGGCGAGGGCGAGGTCGCGGCCTGGCTGTGGGGCATCGCGATCCGGCAGCTGGTGTCGCGGCTGCGTGCCCGCACGCAGCCACAGCCGGTGGCTCAGCAGGTGCTCGCGGCACTGTCGCCGCGGGTGCGCAGTGCCGAGGACGAGGTGCTGCTCGCCGTCGAGCACGGCGATCTCGGCTCGGCGCTGAGCCGGCTCTCTCCGGAGCTGCAGGAGGCGCTGCGCGCGACCGCGCTGGACGGGCTGAGCACCAGAGAGGCGGCGCAGCTGCTCGGCATCCCGCAGGGGACGGTCAAGAGCCGGGTGCGCATCGCCAAGGCGAGGCTGCGCGAGACGCTGTTGGGAGGAATCGCATGACCCAGGACCCCACGACCCGGGACTCCACGCCTCGGTGGCACATCGACGATCCGACCTGGCGGGCCTATGCCGACGGTCGGCTCGGGGCCGCCGCGGAGGCGTCGGTCGAGGCGCACGCGGCGGCGTGCGCGACCTGTCGTGCCGGGGCTCGAGCCCTGGTCCCCGACCCGGCGCCGGTCTGGCGCGAAGTCCATACCGCGATCAGCGAGCCCCGGCTGCCCTGGCCGCTGCGCCGGCTGCGGGCCGCCGGTGTGCCCGAGGACGACCTGTCCGTGCTCGAGACGGGCGACAGCCTCTGGCTGCCGTGGACGGTCGCGGTCGGCGGCGCGCTCGCCAGCGTGATCGCCGCAGCCAATCTGGGACATCACCACGACACCGCCTTCCTGCTGCTCGCCCCGCTGGTGCCGGTGCTGGCCGTGGTCGCCGCGTACGACGTCACCGACCCGCTCCGCGAGCTGACCGCCGCCACGTCGTACTCCAAGCTCCGGCTCGCCCTGCTGCGCACCGTCGCCACACTGGTCGTCGCCGTGCCGTCGACGCTGGTGCTGAGCCTCGCCGTGCCGGTGCTGCACCGCCTGGCGTGGATCTGGCTGCTTCCCTCCCTCGGCCTGACCACGGCGGCGCTGGTGCTGCTCACCCGGACGACCCCACGCGTCACCGGCGGCCTGGTCGCCACGGCGTGGGCCGCGGCCGTGCTGCTGGCCAGCGACTCCGGGCAGCTCCAGGTGCTCGGGACCGCGACCGGGCAGGCGGGGTTCGCCCTTCTCGCTGCCGGCCTCGCAGCCGTCCTGGTCCACTCGGCCGGCACGGTCCCGGCGCGGAGGGCAGGCCGGTGACCGCGACTCTGGAGGAGGTCTCGAAGAGCTACGGCCACACCACCGCGCTGCATCCCACGACGCTGCGGCTCGACACCGGCATCGTCGGTCTCCTCGGCCCCAACGGCGCCGGCAAGACCACCCTGCTCCGGTTGCTCGCCAGCTCGCTGGCGCCGACGACCGGGCGGATCACGGTCGCCGGCCACGAGGTCACCGGTGGTCACGCGGAGCTGACCGAGGCACGGCGGCAGATCGGCTATCTCCCCCAGGAGGTCGTCTTCCCCCGCGGCATGACCGCCTTCGGCTTCCTCGACTACGTCGCCGTTCTCAAGGAGTGGCGCGACACCGGCCGCCGGCATGCCGAGGTACGTCGGGTGCTGGCGCTGGTCGGGCTCGACGAGCGCGCCACCGCCAAGGTCAGGACGCTCTCCGGTGGACAGCGCCGGCGGCTCGCGATCGCCCAGGCGCTGCTCGGCTCCCCCTCGCTGCTGATCCTCGACGAGCCGACCACCGGCCTGGACCCCGAGCAGCGGGCGTCGCTGCGCGGCCTGCTCTCGGCCGGCAACGGCCAGCTCGGCCGGGCCGGCCGGCAGCTCGCCCCCGCCACGGTCCTCATCTCCACCCACCAGACCGAGGACGTCTCGGCCCTGTGCGACCGAGTCATCGTCCTCGACGGCGGCAGCGTCCGCTTCGACGGCTCGGTGCCCGACCTGCTCGCGACCGCCGACGGCCAGGTGCACCAGGACACGGATCCAGCGGCCGGCGCGATCCACACCTGGCGGACCGGCACGGGCCTCGTCCGCTCCGTCGGAGGGCGGCCCGGCCCGGACGCCGACACGGTCGCCCCGACCGTCGAGGACGCCTATCTGCTGCTGCGTGGCGCCCCGGTAGGAAGCCAGCCGTGAGCACCACGACCACGACACCGGCGCTCGGCGCTCTCGTCCGTCAGGAGCTGCGGGGCTACGCCGCCTCCTGGCTCTTCCGCGTCGGTGCGCTGGTGACCGCCGCCATCACCGTCGCGGGCTTCCGCGACGACGACGGCACCTCCTCGACGCTCACGATGATCGTGCCCGCGGCGCTGATCGGCGTGCTCGGGCTGGTGGTCATGGCCGGGCTCGCCAGGCGCTCGGACCGAGCCGCCGCCGTGGCCGGCGCGGTCGCCGTGCCGGAGCGCACCCGCACCCTCGCGCTGGCGGCCGCCACGGTCCTTCCGGTCGCTGTCGCTCTGGCCTGGTACGCCGCGGCGGTCATCCAGTTCCGGCTGCAGCCGCCCGCCTCGTTCGCGGTTCCGTTCGGGCCGATGAGCGACGGCCACGTCCTGGCGGTGATGTTCGCTCTCGGAGTGATGCCGGCACTCGGCGGTCCGCTGCTCGGGCTCGTCCTGGCCCGCTGGCTGCAACGTCGCGGCACCGTCCCGGTCGCCGTGGTGCTCGTCGTCCTGGTGACCATCGTGATGCAGGGCAACTTCGAGTCGACCTGGCGCTGGCACGTGATCTGGCCGTGGACCTACTGGTACGGACCGCTCGGCTGGGAGACGACCGGCAGCGGCGAGACCCTCTGGGTCGCACTGCGCGGCTCGCCGTACGCCTGGATCGCCTACCTGGCGGCGCTCTGCCTGCTCGGGCTGCTGGTGGCGGTCTACCACGATCCGGAGTCCGACCGCCCGCGCCTGCGGCGGGCCATCGCGGGCGTCGCGCTGGTGGCGGTCGTCGCACTGGTCCTGACGCTGACGCTCGGGCTGGACGACGCCGTGCGCAACAGCATTCCCGGGCCGTCGTTCTGAGGATGCGCACCTACGCCGCCCGCGCAGTCCCGTGGCTCCTGGTCGTCGTGGCCTCGGTGCTGACCGTGGTCCTGCTGGCCGCGGTGAGGTACGACGCCTGGACGCTGTGGCCGCTGCAGGGCACCGCCGTCGGCCTGGTCGCCGCGATCACCGGCTGGTGTCTGGACGAGCCCGCCGCCGCGGTGACCGACGTGTGCCCGCGGAGGCTCGCCTGGCGGACGGCCGCCCGGGGTCCAGGGATAGCCCTGGCCCTGCTGGCCTGGTGTCTCGGGGTGTGGTGGGCGCGAGACGAGCTGTTCGGGCACGCCGGCGCCGTGCTTGTCCAGGGACTCGCCGCGGCGATGATCGCTGTCGCCTGGGTGACCGTCCGGCGAGCCACCGGCGAGGGGACGCCCGGTCAGCGCTGGGCGCTCGCGATCGTTCCGGCCACGACGGCCTGGGCACTCGTGCGGCCCTTCGAGCACCGGCTGCCGGTCTTCCCCTATGCCCTCGGCGGCCCCACCGGAGACTGGACGGTCAGCCTGTGGTGCTGGCTGGCGGCCGGTGCCGCCGCAGCCGTCGTGGCCGGCACGGTCCTTGTCCGCGACGGGCGGCCGCTCAGATCGCTCAGGCTGCTCGGGTCGATCAGATCGTGAGCCGGCGCAGCAGCACCACGCTGTCCCGCAGCGTGCCGTGCTGGCCGTCGGGGCCGGTCGCCTCCCGCTCGCGCAGCTCGGCGACAACCGCCTCCCAGCCGTGGCCGTCCAGCGCCAGGGTGGCGACCTCCTCATCCGGCCCCACCAGGTTGTTCGGCCCGTGGCCCGGGCCGTCGTGGTCGCGGGCCCACGGCGGCGGCTCGGCGTGGCCGAGCACGAAGAGGTGACCGCCGGGAACGACGGCAGCGGCGGCGCGGCGCAGCACCTGCACGCGCGGGAACTCCAGCGGCGTGTGCAGGAACGCCGCCGAGACCAGGTCGTAGGCGCCGGCCGGCTCCCAGGCACCCAGGTCGTGGGCCTGCAGGTCGACCGTCGCACCCCGCTCCTCGGCGTGCTCCCGGGCACGCTCCACGGCCGTGACGGACACGTCGACGCCGGTGACCTGCCAGCCGCGCTCGGCGAGCCAGATGCTGTCGGCGCCCTCGCCGCAGCCGAGGTCGAGGGCACGACCGGGCGGCAGGTCGCCGACGGTGTCGACGAGAGCCTGGTTGGGGCGGCCCGACCAGATCCGCTCCCGCTCGGCGTACCGCTCGTCCCAGAACTGGGCGGGGTCGTGGCTCATGCGTCGCTCCTCGGGCCTCGACGGGCTCGACCAGGGGAGCCGGCGGACAAGGTGAGAGCCTCGGCAAGTATGAGTTGCCGAGGCCCTCCGTCCGTCTGACCGAAGTCTTCTGGACACTCCCTTTCTACGCTCGACCGGCGGCAAGCGCAAGGCCCGCGGTCCAGATCTTCGGCCACGTCCCGCAGCGGATCTGCGCGCACGACGAAGGATCGTCGAGTCAGGAGTCACCGGCCGACGAGGAGCCGGCGGTCAGGCACCCTCGGAATCATCCGATACGGTGCCCGACGGCTTCTTGGGCTCGGTCCCCCAGACCACGCCCACGGAGCCGAGGAGCGCGGCGACGGGCCAGATCAGGTAGACCGCGGGCATGGTGACCGTCAGCCGGATCGGCACCCTGGTGCCCTGCTCGGCGCCGGTGAGCAGCGAGTGCGGGTCGGGTGGACCCACGGCCAGCCCCACCGTCCGCATCACCCAGGCGGCCAGCCCGCCACCGAGGACCAGCAGCACCACGGTGAGGACGAGGTCGCGCTGGAACCGCAGCGCGAGCACGGTGCCGGCCACGAGCCCACCGACGGCGGCGATCACGGCGTACCAGCCGTCGATGCCCACCTGCTTGCTGAGCTGCTCCTCGTCCATCGCGCCGCCTTGCGGCCCGACAAGGTAGTGCGGCAACGAGGCCACCTGCCACCAGACCAGAGCGCCGACCAGCGCGAGCGCGGCGAAGCAGCCGAGCACGATCGCCGCCTCGCGCACAGCCGCGGCGAGCCGATCCGAGGGCTCGGCGGCCTCCGGCGGTGGTGGCGGCTCGGGCCCCGTCCCGGTGTCGGTCAGTTCACGCATCCGGGCCCCAACAGCTGCTTGAGATCGGCGACCAGCGCCGGCGAGGGGGTGACCCGCAGCCGGTCGTCCAGACGGAGCATCCTGGTGCTCTCCCGGGTCAGCAGCCTCAGCCGCACCTCCGTCACGCCCGGATGGGTCCGCAGGATCTCCTTGAGCCGCTCCACGGTCTCGGCCGTGCACCGGGTCGAGGGCATCGAGATCACCACCGGACCGGTGCCGACGTCGCTGATGTCCGGGGCGGTGACCTCCTGGCCGTGCAGCTCGGGGGTGTCCTTGCTGCGCGAGAGCCGCCCGCGGACGATCACCACGGCGTCCTCGGCCAGCAGCGTGCTGGCCAGCTGATAGGCGCTGGGGAAGAGCAGCACGTCGATGGCGCCCTCCAGGTCCTCGACGGTGACCATCGCCCAGGTGTCGCCGCGCTTGGTCAGCTTGCGGGTGACGCTGGTGATCAGGCCGCAGACGGTGACCGTCGAGCCGTCGGCACGCTCCTCGTCGGCGAGCAGCTGGCCCACCGTGCAGTCGGCGGCCGAGGCCAGCACGTGCTCCAGGCCGAGCAGCGGGTGGTCGGAGACGTAGAGACCGAGCATCTCCCGCTCGTGGCCGAGCAGGGTCTGCTTGTCCCACTCCGGGATGTCCGGGACGTTCACGCTCACCCCGAAGCCGGCGTCCTCGCCGTCCATCGCGCCGAAGAGGGAGTCCTGGCCGATCGCCTCGTTGCGCTTGATGTCGACGTACTGGTCGACCGCGGTCTCGTGGACCGCCACCAGCGCCCGCCGGCCGTGCTTGAGGTCGTCGAAGGCACCGGCCTTGATCAGCGACTCGATCACCCGCTTGTTGCAGACCA
>CAZTHV010000041.1:4372-14507 GCA_964613165.1 uncultured Marmoricola sp. | reverse complement strand
TCGGCTTGGTCGGGTTGGCGAACCCCGGGTCGTCGCCGTCGACGAGCGTGCGCGAGACCAGGGCCGCCACTCGGCGGTCGACGCCGCGCACGGCGAAGGCGTCGTCCAGGGCATTCATCATCAGCATGCCGATGGTCCCCTGGGTCTGCGCGCCGCACCAGTCCAGCGGGACCGGCGGCACCACGCCGGCGGTCAACTCGTTCTTGACCAGGAGGTTGCCCACCTGGGGGCCGTTGCCGTGGGTGAGCAGGATCTGATGACCGGCGGCCACCAGATCAGCGATGGGATCGGCGGCCTGGCGGATTGCGGCGCGCTGGTCCTCGGGAGTGGCCCGCCCATCCGGGGAGGTCATGGCGTTCCCGCCGAGGGCGATCACGATCCGCATGATTCGAGCCTAGGTGACTCACCTCACCCGAGCATGGTCAGAAACTTCCTGACCCTCACCGCAGACGTCGGCAGATTCCACCAACGATCAGATCTACAGCCAGTCCACCTCGGCGGCCAGCTGGCCGCCGCTGAGCCGCTCGTAGCCGGGGCCGCGGTCGAAGAACGGCTCGTCGCCACGCGCGGCCCAGCGCCGCTCCCGCTCGGCCGCCGTCGCCTCGGCGTCGTGGCCGAGGTCGTCGGTCGCCATGGAGCCGGTCAGCACCACGCCGTAGTCCGCGAGCGCGGCCTCGGGTGAGACCTTCTCCCAGGTGATGTCGCGGACCACCAGCCCGGGGTCGCGCTCAAGCGGATCGCCCCAGCCGCCGCCGCCCGTCGTACGGATCCGGATGAGGTCGCCGGCCTTGACCTGCTCGGCGTCCGCCAGGGCGTCCACCTCACGCTCGTCGGGCTGGCCGGGGTTGACGGTGACCTGGAAGGGAGCGCCGGCCTTGCCGCCCTTGACGCCCCAACAGGCCAGGATCGACCGGTCCGCGATCGACATGAAGTGCGCGTCCTTGAGCATGCGCAGGTGCTTCTCGTAGCCCAGCCCGCCGCGGAACCGCCCGGCGCCACCGGAGTCGACCGCGAGCTTCAGGGTCTCCACGATGAAGGGAAAGCGGGACTCGGTGAACTCCGTGGGCAGGTTCCGTGAGTCGGGCACCACGTGGATGGTGTCCTCGCCGTCGGCGTAGTACCGCCCGCCGGCACCGCCGCCGAGCACCTCGCGCATCAGATAGTCGCGGCCCTCCAGGTCCTTGCCGTAGACCCCCGTGTAGCGGATCGTCTCCTGGTCGGCGGGCATCCGGCCGTCGACCGCCTTGGCGATCACGCCGGCCAGTACGCCGAGCATCCGCAGGATGACGAAGGTACGGGCGTTGGTCGGCGCCGGGAAGACCGGCGTGATCAGCGTGCCCGGGGGCGGGAACCGCATCTCGATGAGCGGCACGATGCCCTCGTTCACGTCCAGCTCGGCCATCCGCTCGGGGGTGTCGGCCAGGTTGCGCAGGATCGGGGCCAGCCACTTCTTCATGAACACCCCGTCGGAGTAGTCCGCGCAGTGGTTGATCGGGCCCTTGGCCTGCGGGGAGGTGCCCAGGAAGTCCAGGATCAGCCGCTCCCCACCGGGGTCGTCGGCCGGAGTCCTGGTCAACGTGATCCGCTGCGTGTGCAGCTGTGGCTCCTCCACTCCGTCGTGCTCAGCGTAGTCCTCCCAGACCCAGCTGCCGACCGGGATCTTGCTGAGGATCTCGCGGCGATAGGTCTTGGTGGAGTTGTCGATGATCGCGTCGAAGGCGTGCTCGACCTGGTGGCGTCCGTACCGGTCGAAGAGCTCGCCCAGGCGCTGGGCGCCCATCAGGCAGGCGGAGCACTCCGCGTCGAGATCGGCCGCGAGGGCCTCCGGCGTCCGCGAGTTGCGGGTCATGATCGCCAGCGCCGAGCGCACCGGGACGCCGGCGTCCCACAGCTTGATCGGCGGGACCATCAGCCCCTCCTCGTAGACCGAGGTGGCACCGCTGGGCATAGAGCCGGGCACCGCTCCGCCGATGTCGTCGTGATGGCCGAATGCCTGCACGAAGGCGACGACCCCCTGCTTGCCGGACTCCGGGTCGGTATGGAAGACCGGCACCGTGACGCACAGGTCGGGAAGGTGGCCGATGCCGCCCTCGGAGCGGTAGACGTCGTTGTGGAAGAAGACGTCCCCGGGGACCATCTCCTCCATCGGGAAGTCCCGGGCCACCGGGTGCACCAGCGCGCTGTAGGAGCGGCCGGTGAGCTTGCGCAGCTTCCGATCGTGGATGCCGGCCCGGAAGTCATGTGCATCGCGGATCATCGGCGAGCGCGAGGTCCGCGCGATCGCGGTCTCGACCTCCATCTCGACCGAGGCCAGGCTGCCCTGGACGATCTCGACGATCACCGGGTCGGCGCCGGCACCGGCGTCCTCGGTCAGCGGCTCGAAGGGAAACTGAGTGGGGACCAGCCGCGAGGTCGTCATGGCCGTACTCATCTCTGGGCTCATCTCTGGGCTCCTTCACGAGTCACGATGAGGTTGCGGTAGGCGTCGACGCGGACCTCGAAGCCAGGATGGATCGGGACGGTGGCGCCGAACTCCTCCACGATCGCCGGTCCGCTGAACCGGGCTCCGGGGCGGAGGTCGAGGCGCCAGTACACCGGCGTCTCGATCCGACCGTCCTCGGCGTCGAAGCAGACCGCGCGGGTGCGGCCCTCGGGCAGCCCGGGGTCGGTCTCCAGCGGCTCGGAGATCAGCTCGGGGCGCTGGATCGGCCCGATGCCGGAGACCCGCAGGTTGACCCACTCGACCTGCTGGTCGGAGTCGCCCTTGAAGTCGTAGCCGTAGAGGGCGCGGTGCTCGGCATGGAATGCCTCGGCGACCCGCTCGGCGACGGCGGCGTCGAAGGGGTCGTCCGCGACCGGGACCCGCACCTCGAAGGCCTGCCCGAAGTAGCGCAGATCGGCGGAGCGGACGAACTGGTGGTCGGCGGGCGCGAAGCCCTCCAGGTCCAGCGCCGCCGCGGCGCGCTCGGTGAGCTCGTCGAAGACCGTGCCGACCGCGACGACGTCGAGATTCTCGTGCAGCGAGATCTGGGTCTGGACATAGTCGTTGCGCACGTCCACGGTGAGCAGGCCGAACGCCGAGACGTTGCCCGGGTTCAGTGGCACCACGACCGTGCCGATGTCGAGGATGTCCATCAGCCGGCACAGCAGCAGCGAGCCGGAGCCGCCGAAGGTGGTCAGCGCGAAGTCCCGCAGGTCCAGGCCGCGCTTGACGGTGATCTGGCGCAGCGCGTTGGCCTGGTGCCAGGCGGAGATCTCCAGGATGCCCGCGGCGCACCTCTCCGGCGACAGGCCCAGCTCCTGGGCCAGGCCCTCGATCGCCTGCCGTGCGCGGCCGGCGTCGAGCGGGATCTCGCCGCCCAGCAGGTGGGGTGGGATCCGGCCGAGGAAGACGTGCGCGTCGGTGATGGTGACCTCGTCGCCGCCATCGGGGTAGCAGACCGGGCCCGGGTCGGCCCCCGCGGACTGCGGGCCGACCTTGAGGGTGCCGTCGGGCGAGAGCCAGGCGATCGAGCCGCCGCCGGCGCCGACCGTCACCACGTCGATCATCGGGATCTTGGCCGGGAAGGCGCCGACCGATCCCTCGGTGGTCAGCGTCGGCACGCCGTCGATGACCACCGAGACGTCGGTGGAGGTGCCGCCACCGTCGGAGGTGAGCACCCTGTCGAACCCGGCGACCTTGGCGATCAGCGCCGCGCCGAGCGCGCCCGCGGCGGGGCCGGAGAGCACCGTGGTGATCGGCTGGTGCACCACCTCGTCGGCGCTGAGCACGCCGCCGTTGGACTTCATCACATAGAAGGGCAGGCCCGACCGTCCGCGAGTGAACTCGGTGAGGCGGGTCTTGATGTTGTCGATGTAGTGGGACAGCTTCGGCTTGACCGCCGCGTCGACCAGGGTGGTCATCGACCGCTCGTACTCACGGTACTCGCGCAGCACCTCCGAGGAGACCGAGACGATCGCCTCGGGGTGCTCCTCGGCGACGATGGCACGCACCCGCTCCTCGTGGGCGGGGTTCGCGTAGGCGTGCAGCAGGCAGATGCCGAGCGTGTCGATGCCGTGCTTGCGGAACCAGCGCACCGCCTCGCGGGCGGACTCCTCGTCCAGTGGCTCGATCTCCTCGCCGGCGGCGTTCATCCGGCCGCGGACACCGCGGACCAGCTGGCGGGGCACGATGCGGTCGGGCTTGACCCAGAAGTAGGAGTTGCCGTAGCCGTCGGGGACCGACTGCCGGGCGATCTCCAGCACCGACTCGTAGCCGGCGTTGGTGAGGAAGCCGAGGTTCTCGACCTTGCCCTCGAGGAGCTGGTTGGTGGCCACGGTGGTCCCGTGGCTGACCGCCTCGACCGCCTCGCCGTCGAGACCCAGCAGGTCCAGCACCTTGGTGATGCCGGCGAGGAAGCCGTCCGCCGGGTTGCGCGGCGTGGACGGCGTCTTGGTGGTCACCACCTGGCCGGTGGACTCGTCGAAGGCGACCACGTCGGTGAACGTGCCACCGGTGTCGATGCCGATCCGGATGTGGGCGTCGGTGTGACTGTCGGTGCGGTGTTCTGGCACGGCTACCACCTGTGCGACCTCCTGTTGCTGATAGGGCCAACCCTGCTCGGCCGTACCCTCGCAGCGCTATGGCGACATCTGACGAATAGCGCCCGGTTCTGAGTGAGGATCAGCCAAGGTTCCCGGGGCGCCTGGCGCCGATGCGGGACGCCTGCTCGTACGCGCGGGCGATCTGCAGCAGCCGGCGCTCGCCGTTGGGCGCTCCGACGATCTGGATCCCCACCGGCCATCCCTCCTGGGTGAACCCGGCCGGCACCGAGATCGCCGGGCAGCCGGTGACGGTGATGAGGTACGCCGAGCGCATCCAGTCGAGATACGTCGCCTGCGGACGGCCGTTGATGTCGGCGGGGTACTCCTGATCGGCCGGGAACGGCGGCACCTGACTGACCGGCAGCACCAGGGCGTCGTAGGTCTCGAAGAAGTCGGCCATCCGCTGCGAGAGCGCCGTGCGCTGCCGGTACGCCCGCGCGATGTCGTGCCCGCTCAGCCCCTCCCCGACCCTGATGTTGTCGGCCAGGGAGGCCTTGAACCCTTCGGGGTGCTCCGCCAGCAGCGGGCCGTAGGAGGCCTGGAAGTGCCAGGCACGCAGGGTGCGGAACGTGTCCTCGGCCTCGGCGAGGTCGGGAGCCACGGCATCGACGACCGCGCCCAAGCCCTCCAGCACGCTGCCCTGGGCGCTCACGATCCCCGCCACCTGGTGGTCGACCTCGATGGCGCCGCCCAGATCGGCCGAGAGCGCGAACCGGACTCCGGTCAGCTCGACCGGATCGACCCGGGCGAACGCGGAGCCCGGCGTCTCCTGGGCGACCGCGTTGTGCGTCGTCGGCCCGGCGAGGACCGAGAGCAGCAGCGCCAGGTCGTCGACGTTGCGGGCCATCGGGCCCTGGACCGAGGTGGTCTCGAAGATGTTGCGGTTCGGCCACTGCGGGACCCGGCCGAAGGAGGGCCGCAGTCCGACCACGTTGCAGAACGAGGCCGGGTTGCGCAGCGAGCCACCCATGTCCGAGCCGTCGGCCAGGGGCACCATGCCGCTGGCCAGCGCCGCGGCCGAGCCGCCGCTGCTCCCACCGGCGGAGCGGGAGGTGTCCCACGGGTTCAGGGTGGTCCCGAAGACACGGTTGAAGGTGTGCGATCCCGCGGCGAACTCGGGCACGTTGGTCTTGGCGAGGATCACCCCGCCGGCATCGCGGACCCGGCGTACCACCAGCTCGTCGCGCTCGGGCACGTGGTCGGCGTAGAGCACCGACCCGAAGGTGGTCCGCCAGCCGGCGACCTCGTGGGTGTCCTTCACCGCGTAGGGCACGCCGTGCAGCGGGCCCAGCTCCTCGCCCCGGCTGGCGCGCTCGTCGGCCTCCGCTGCCGCCCGCATCGCCCGCTCCGGGTCGACGCTGACCAGCGCGTTGACCGAGGGGTTCACCCGCTCGATGCGGTCGAGGTGGAGAGCCAGGAGCTCGCGCGCGGAGATCTCCTTAGCGGCCACGGCGGCCGCCATCTCACGGGCGGTGGACCAGTGGTCGATCTGCTGTGTCATCGGACGTCCCGGCTCAGCGGCGACGCGCCGCGATGGCGCCGACCAGTACGCCGAGCAGGGCGATCCCCGCACCGGCGACCATGCCCTTGAGGAACTCCTGTCCCGACGCGGCGGCGGCCATCGGGGCCGGTGTGCCGTAGACCTTGGGCGCTCCCGGCGCCGCCTCGGCTGGGGCGCCGGGGGCCTCGGGGCCGGCCGGCTGCAGCGGGACCTGGCCGGTCAGCACCTTCTCGATGTTGCCGAAGAACTCGTTCGACATCCGCTTGCTCACCGAGGTGAGCATCCGCTGGCCGACTCCGCCGATCATCCCGCCGACCACGGCGTCTGCGTCGTAGTCGATCTGAGTGGTCCCGTCGCCGCGATCGGAGAGGCCGACCTTGACGTCGACACCGATCGTGCCCGGAGCGCCGGCGCCCTGCGCGTGCAGCATCAGCGACTGGTGCGGATCGAGGTCGTAGAGACGCACCTGCCCCTGGTAGGTGCCCTTGATCGAGGCCACGCCGGCGGTGATCACCGCGTCGTAGGTGTGCGTGCCGGTCTCCTCCAGCCGCTCGCAGCCGGGGATGGTGCGGACGAGCACCTCGGGGTCGAGAATCGCCTGCCACACCTGCTCCAGGGGCGCCTGCAGGGTCGCGGTCCCGGCAATCTTCATGAGTCTTCTCTCTTCTCCTCGGTCGAGCCCTGCTTCTCCTCGGTCGAGCGCAGGCGCAGATCGAACAGCTCCGACGGCGAGATCGGCATCGAGGTGATCCCGATGCCCTCGGCGTCCTCGATCGCCGCGGCGATGGCCGCGGCGGTGGGGATGACCCCCGCCTCGCCGGCGCCCTTGAGTCCCAGCGGGTTCAGCGGCGAGGGGGTGGTCTGGTGGTCGATGTCGATCCCGTGCGGGACCTCGGTGACGTAGGGGATCAGGAAGTCCATGAACGAGGCGTTCTGCAACTGCCCGCTCTCGTCGTAGGCCATCCGCTCGTAGAGCGCTCCGCCGATGCCCTGGGCCACCCCGCCGTGGATCTGCCCCTCGACGATGCGCGGGTTGATCAGCGTGCCGCAGTCGTGGACGACGGCGTACTTCAGGATGTCGATCTCCGCGGTGTCCGGATCGACCTCGACGATCACCGCGTGGATGCCGCTGGCGAAGGTGCATCGCAGCGGCGAGTAGAAGTCCTTGCCCTCCAAACCGGGCTCCTCGCCCTCGGCCACCGGCGGCTTGGTCAGGTCGGTGGTGGCGAACTGGGTGGCCGCCTTGGAGGCCTCGTCGAAGGCGTAGCGCAGCGGGTTGGAGAGCACCGCGAGAGTGCCCAGCTCGATCTTGGTGTCCGGCGCTCCCCTGACCGAGACCATGCCGTCGTTGATCTCCAGGTCCTCCTCGCTGACCTCCAGGGCCTCGGCAGCCAGGCGCAGCGCCTTCTCGCGCGCCCGGCGCGCCGCGAGTGCGATCGCCGAGCCGCTCATCACCGCAGCGCGCGAGGCGAAGGTACCCACGGAGTAAGGCATCCGGCGGGTGTCTCCGGTGACCACCTCGACGTCCTCGAACCGGACCCCGAGCTCGTCGGCGACGATCTGGGCGAAGGCGGTCTGGTGTCCCTGGCCCTGCGAGGTCAGCCCGGTGGCGACCTTCACCTTGCCGTTGGTCTCGATCTGGACGTGGCCGCCCTCGTAGGGGCCGACGCCGGTGCCCTCGACGTAGCAGGCGATGCCCAGGCCGACCCGACGGCCCTCGGCACCCGCCTCGGCCCGGAACCGCTCGAACTCCTCCCACCCCACCAGCACCTTGGCCTTGGCCATCAGCGAGGGGTAGTCGCCGGAGTCGTAGACCAGCGGACGACCGTCCTGGAAGTTCAATTCCCCATGTGCGTAGGGGAATTCCTCGGGCTGGATGAAGTTGCTCTCCCGCACGAGTGTGCGATCCAGGCCGAGGTACGCCGCGATCGCGTCCATCGTCCGCTCCATGGCGAAGACGCCTTGCGGACGGCCGGCGCCACGGTACGGCGTGACGATGACGGTGTTGGTGTAGAGGCTCTCGAAGACGACCCGGTAGTTCGGGATCTTGTAGGGACCGAGGAACTGGGTCGAGGTGATGATCGGCACGATCATCCCGTACGGCGTGTAGGCGCCGTTGTCGTGCCAGAACTCGAAGCTGAGGCCGAGGACCCGGCCGTCGTCGTCGAAGCCGACCTCGATGTGCTGCTCCTGGCCGCGCTCGTGGGCCGAGGAGATGAAGTGCTCGCGCCGGTCCTCGGTGAACTTCACCGGTCGGTCCAGGGTGCGAGCCGCGAGAGGGACCAGCAGCTCCTCGGGCCACGGGTGCATGATCTTGACGCCGAATCCTCCGCCCACGTCGGGCGTGATCAGGTCGACCTGGCTCAGGTCGAGGCCGAGCTTGGCGGCGACGGCGGCCCGGACGCCGGTCGAGGTCTGTGTCGAGCTCCACACGCTCATCCGCTTGAGGTCGTGGTCCCAGCGGGCGACCGTGCCCCGGGTCTCCAGCGGCATCGAGGCGCTCCGCTCGACCTTCAGGTCGAGCTCGAGCCGGTGCGGCGCGGCGGCGATGGCCGACGGCGCGTCGCCGATGACCTGCTCCATCCGACCGGCAACGTTGCCGGGTACGTCGGGGTGGACCAAGTGCGCGGCCGCCCGGGCCGCGGTGACGCCCACGACAGGCGGCAGGAACTCGTACTCCACGACGATCCGGCTGACCGCGTCCTCGGCCAGGTAGCGATCGTCCGCGACCACGACCGCGATCGCCTCGCCCACGTAGTTGACCTCGTCCTTGGCCAGCGCGTACTGGGTGCGTCCGTGGGTGAGATCGGGGTGCGGGATGAGCAGCGGCAGTGGCTCCGCCATCGGGCCGGTGAGGTCCTCGTAGGTGTAGATGGCGTGCACGCCGGACACGTCGAGGGCCGGGTCGACGTCGATCGAGGTGATCCTGGCGTGCGCGTGCGGACTGCGCAGCACCGCCATCTCCAGGGCGCCGGCCATCAGGTCATCGACGTACCTCCCCTGACCGGTGACCAGGCGAGCGTCCTCGACGCGCTTGATCGGCTCGCCGATCATCTTGGTGGTCATCGGTCCGCCTCGCCCGCCTGCCGGCCCTTCTCACGGGTCAGCTCGGCGGCGCGGAGGACCGCCTGGACGATGTTCTGGTAGCCGGTGCAGCGGCACAGGTTGCCCGCGATCATGTCCCGGGCCTCGTCCTCGGTCGGGTCGGGCTGCTCCTCCAGGCCGGCGGCGATCGTGGTGAGGAAGCCCGGGGTGCAGAACCCGCACTGCAGCCCGTGGCAGTCCCGGAACGCCTGCTGCACCGGGCTCAGCGAGCCGTCGTCCTCGGTGAGGCCTTCGACGGTGGTGATCTGGTAGTCCTCGGCCGCGACGGCGAACAGCAGGCAGGAGCGCACCGGCCGCCCGTCGAGGAGCACGGTGCAGGCGCCGCAGACGCCGTGCTCACAGCCGACGTGGGTCCCGGTCAGGCCGATGTCGTGGCGCAGCGCGTCGCTGAGCAGGCGTCGCGGCTCCACCGCGACATCGTGGCGGACGCCGTTGACGGTCAGCGTGATGGCAGTGACCGAACGGTCGGTGCTGTCGGCAACACTCATGGGAAAGGGCTTTCTAGCTCGCCCGGGCCCGGCGCTCGACCGCGTCGCGATGGGCCGCCGTGACGACTCGCGCGGTGAGCACTCGGACCAGGTGAGCGCGGTAGTGGGCGGTGGCATGGATATCGGCGCCCGGGTCCAGACGGGTGAGTGCCAGCTCACCGGCGGCGGCCAGGGCGTCGGGGGTGGGCTCGCCGTCGGCACTCTGTCCATCGAAGAGGGCCTCGGCAAGGTCGACCACGACCGGCACCTCGGAGACCGAGACGTAGCCGGCACGGGCCGAGGTCACCCGGTCCTCGCCATCGACGCCGACCACCGCGCCGACGCCGACCAGGGCGTAGTCGCCGTGCCGACGGGCGATCTCCTCGAAGGCGACCCCGTGCCCTGCCGGAAGCGCCGGCAGGAAGACCGAGGTGGCGATCTCGTCAGGAGCCAGGCTGGTCTCCAGGGCGCCCAGGAA
>CAZTHV010000041.1:0-4362 GCA_964613165.1 uncultured Marmoricola sp. | reverse complement strand
GCCCAGGAAGAGGTCCTCCGCGCCGATCTCGCGGCTGCCGCGCACCGACTGGACGGTGAGCCGGCCGTCGAGAAGTGCGAACACGGTCGGCATCTCGCCGGCCGCGTCGGCGTGCACGATCGAGCCGACCGTGGTCCCCCGGTTGCGGATGGTGGCATGTGCGACGTTGCTCAGCGCGGCCGGCACCATCGGCTGGACCGCCGCGACCTCGGCGTCGGCGAGCAGCTCGCTGTGCCGGACGACGGCGCCGAAGCGGACGCCGGTGCTGTCGACGGCGATCGTGGCCAGCTCCTGGATCCCGTTGATGTCGACGAGCGTAGCCGGAGCGGCCAGCCGCATCGACAGCAACGGGACCAGGCTCTGACCGCCGGCCAGGACCTTGGCGTCGGGCGCCGCCGCGTAGGCGGTCAGCGCCTCAGCCAAGGTGCCTGGCCGGAGGTAGGCGAATTCAGCAGGTTTCATACGTAGGTCGGATCGGTCTCTTCGGTGTCGGAGAGCGCCTTGCCCCTGCCCTTGACCAGGTGGTAGAGCACGATCACCAGGATCGTGCCGAAGGCGATGCCACCGAGCTCGAAGTCGTCGGTCACCTTGAGCGTGACACCGCCGATGCCGGCGATCAAGCCAGCCGAGAGCGGGACGATGTTCGCCGGGTTGGCGAAGTCGACGCCGTTCTCGACCCAGATCTTCGCCCCGATGAGGCCGATCATTCCGTAGAGCACGACGGTGACGCCGCCGAGCACGCCGCCGGGGATCGCGTTGACGATGACGCCGAACTTCGGCACCAGACCCAGCACGATCGCGAAGATCGCGGCGCAGTAGTACGCCGCCGTGGAGTAGATCCGGGTCGCGGACATGACCCCGATGTTCTCGGCGTACGTCGTGGTCGGCGAGCCACCGAAGGCGGAGGCCAGCGTGGTGGCGAAGCCGTCGGCCGCGAGGGCTCGGCCCATGTAGGGGTCCAGGTCGTCCCCGGTCATATCGGCGACGGCTCGCACGTGACCGACGTTCTCGGCGATCAGCGCGATCACACCGGGAAGCACCAGCAGCACGAAGGTCAGCGACACGCTGGGGGCGTGGACCGCGTCGATGCCGTCGGCGAGCACCCGGTCGGGAAGGCCGAACCACTTGGCGTCCCCGATCCCGGAGAAGCTCACCCGGTCGACGGCGCTCGTGGCGCCGTCGGCGCCGACCCGGTCGACGCCGCCGATCGTGATGTCGAGGAGCCAGGAGATGACGAAGCCGAACACGAGGCCCAGGAAGACCGCGATGCGGGCCCAGAAGCCGGGGAAGAGCACGGCGCCGATCACCATGAAGACGGCCACCGCCAGGGCGACCCACTGGTCCTGCGGCCAGTAGATGCCGGCCACCACCGGGGCCAGGTTGAACCCGATCAGCATGACCACCGCTCCGGTGACCGCCGGCGGCAGCACCTTGCGGAGGACGTCAGCCCCGGTGAAGTGGACCATCACGCCCACCGCGAGCAGGACCAGACCGGCGACCATGATCGCGCCGGTCACGTCGGCGGAGTCGCCACCCTGGGCGCGGATGGCCGCGACACCGGCGACGAAGGAGGCCGAGGTGCCCAGGTAGCTGGGCACCGCGTTGCTCACGATCAGCAAGAAGGCGATCGTGCAGATACCCGAGAACATGATCGCCAGGTTGGGGTCCAGCCCCATGACGACGGGGAAGACGAACGTCGCGCCGAACATGGCGACGACGTGCTGCGCGCCGATGCCGATCGTGCGGCCCCAGCTCATCCGCTCATGTGGGGCCACTGCCTTGCCCGGCGGCGGGGTCTTCCCGTCGTACACCAGGTCCCAACTGAATAGCTTGGCCATCGAGTTGCTCCTCTCGTTCATGCGCCTGCGCACGATGCCACTGACCGTAGTGGCACAGGTCACAGACGCACTGTGTCAAAGATCGCCCAAGATTCGGGGGACCTTCTGTGAGGTTCTGGACTCGTGGCGGACAGCCGCTGCTCTCACTGGTGCATCTTGCGGACCTGGAGCGCCACGGCGACGTTGAGCCGGAGGTTGGCGTCGGTCATGAACGGCCCGAGGATCCGCTCCAGCTTGCCGATGCGGTACCGCATCGTGTTGTAGTGCATCAAGAGCTCACGGGAGGCCTCGGCGACGTTGAGGTTGTTGTCCAGCAGCACCTGGAGGGTGGCCCGCAGGTCCTCCGCCTGTGCGTCGTCCTGAGCCAGCTCACCGAGCATGTCCTCGGCGAAGACGGTCATCTCCCGGTCGTCGGGGATCAGCCCCAGCAGCCGGTGGATGCCCAGGTCGTCGAAGTGGGAGAGGCTGCTGCCTCCGGAGAACCGGCGGCCGACCTCGGTAGCCTGGCGGGCCTGCTGGTACGCCGCGGGCAGCTGGTCGAACTCGGTCACCAGCCGGCTCGTGCCGGCCGAGAACGGGCGACGGCCCCCGCCGCGGTCGCCCGCCACCATCCGGACGATCCGCTCGACCATCCGCTGCAGCTCGGCGACCGCAGCCTCGGGGGCGGCCGGGTCGGCCTCCGGCAGCGCGAGGATCGCCACCACCTCGTCGGAGAAGTCGGCGCACGGGAAGCTCTTCGACTCCCGGCCGACGACCTGGTCCCACGCCACCGAGAAGCGGGTCTGCCAGGAGCGGCGTACCCGCGTGGGCGCGGGCTTCTCCTGGGGACCCTGCGGGTCCAGCTGCGCCGAGACCACCACGCACGGCATGTCCAGTCGCCAGCCCAGCCCGAGCGCGTACTCCTCGCTGGCCTCGCGGTGGCGCGACCGGCCGCTGAGCACGTCGCGCAAGAAGTCGCCGCGGTACTTGTTCTCGACGGCGTTGAGCGCCTGCTGCTGGGTGATGAACAGCGCCGCGAGCGTGGCCGCCCGCTGGAGGGCGTAGCGGACCTCGTCCCCGATCGGGCGGCGCGGATCGAACACCACCAGCCGGGCCAGGTCGCTGCCCGTGGCGACGACCGGCTCGGTGACCAGATGCCCCTCCTCCAGGCTGACCAGCTGCAGCCGGACCCGCTCCACCCGGAAGCGCCCGGTCTCGTCGAACAGGCCCGCCCCGGAGAGCTGCGCGCGCATGTCGTCGGTCAGCGCGCCGGCCATCTCCCTGCCGTCGACCGAGGTGACCAGCACGCCCATGTCCAGCTCGTGGGCGATCTGGACGGCGATGCGCTGCAGGTCGGCGCCCTCCAGCAGCAGCCGCTCGAGCGTCGGGGTCAGCCGGTCCACCCGCTTCGGGAGGGCCTCCGACTCCCGGGTGACCTCGGCCAGCAGCTGGCCGAGCAGCAGGTCGAAGGGCACGTCGGCCGGCAGCTCGAGGATCGGGAAGCCGATCTCGTCGGCGAAGGCGAGCACCTCGTCCGGCAGCCCGGTCAGGTGCGGCCCGAACCGCACTCCCAGCGCGGAGACGCGCAGGTCGTCGAGCTGGGAGACGAAGCGCACCAGCGCATCGGCGGGCACTCCCGCGTCCGGGTGACTCCCGTCCAGGTGGCGCAGCGGGAAGCCGCCGGTCAGCACGAGGCTGTAGGGCCGGACCCAGTCCAGGACGTCGGGTGCCTCGACGATGCTCAGCCCGGTGATGGTGCGGTCCTGGCCGTCACTCCCGGCCAGGAGCCGGCAGCGCAGCCCGCCGCCGACCTCGAGGAGGTCGCGGACCGGGAAGCGATAGGTGTCCCTCATCAGTCTTATGCACACCTGCCCATCGATCTTTGTCAACTTCCGCCGTGCTCGGGACAGGTCGCGCAGCCTAGAGTCGTGATCGACATCACCGTATCCCCGGGAGCCGTCTTGCCGTCCACTGGACCGTCCAGCGCCGCCGTCGCCGGCGTCGCCCCGGTCTGGGTCGGCGAGTACGTCGCCGGCGACCCGCACCCCGGGACGGTTCTCCACGCGGGTGCCGATGCGCTCTACATCCGGGCCCGCGGCGACGTCATCGGGGTGACCTCGCGGCATGCGAGCCCCGTACCCTGCGCGATCTCCACCCGTGCGGACGCCATCGCCGACATCTTCAGCCCGCAACGGCCGCCGCAGCCGGGCGACCAGGTGAGCATCGGCGACGGTGTCATCGACTTCGGCGGCGTCACCGTCCGCGTCGGCCGGCTGGCCGACTACGCGATGCCACGGATAGACCCCGGCGCTGCGGAGTCGATGAGGACGCGGCTGGCCGAGTGCCGGTCCCTCACAGCCGACCGGGGCGCCCGGCCCGGCACTGGCACACCTTCACAAACAGCCGGGGCCGGATCCACCGAGATCGACGCCGCCACCCGGGCGCTGCTCAGGACGCGGCCCGACCAGGCCCTGGACCAGGTGCTGGGCCGGGGCTCGGGTCTGACCCCGCTGGGCGACGACGTCGTCTGCGGACTGCTGGCCAC
>CAZTHV010000040.1:12299-14538 GCA_964613165.1 uncultured Marmoricola sp. | reverse complement strand
TCTTAGTCTCCATCTCTTTCCGCGCCGCCGCGACGTCGGCCTCCAACTCCTGGAATTGGGAGTAGCCTTGGGAAACAATCGCGTGCGCAAGGCCCGCCGCCTCGCCCAGCCGTTTGCGGTACTGCAGCCTTTCCAATGTATGGCCGGCGTCCACGTGGGCGATCTCATGTCCCAGCACGGCGGCCAGTTCCGCTTCGGTCTGAATGCGCTCCAGCAGTCCGGTGAGCCTCCGGCCCTCGAGCCGGTCGTCGAGCGGCAGCACCTGATGCGCCTCCGCCTCACGCCACCACTCGTCGATCAGCGCCTCGAGCCGAGCCGGCTCGACGGCGGCGAGATCGTGGCACTCGGAGAAGTCCGACTCGGTGTCGTAGAGCTCCCACTGGTCGTCATCGAAGGCGGTGCCCCGCTGATGGAAGGCGACGGCCTTCCAGCCATCCCGCCACAGAGCCCGATGACCCCACATCTCGTAGTACTGCACCCGCTTGCGCGTCGCCGACTCCGGCGCCGCGAGCGACTCGGCGAACGACGTACCCTCCAACGGCTTCTGCGGCTCACCGCCGAGCCTGTCGGGCGGGGTGATGCCGAGCAGGTCGTACACCGTCGGCGCGATGTCGCAGACATGGGCGTACTGCCGGCGCAGGCCCGGCTCGACGCGACTCGGCCACGCGACGATGAGCGGATCCCGGATCCCACCGCCGTGGACGTTCTGCTTGTAGCGACGCAGCGGGGTGTTGCCGACCTGAGCCCAGCCCTGGGGATAGTGCTGATGCTGGAACTCGCTGCCGGCGTCCTCGTCAGCGGCGACCAAGCGCTCCATCGGCACCGCGAGATCCTCGAAGAAGTGCATCTCGCTCCTGCCGTTGACGCCGCCCTCCTGGCTCGCGCCATTGTCGGACATGACCACGACGAGGGTGTCCTCGAGGATGCCGAGGCTCTCCAAGTGGCTGAGCAGCCGCCCGATCTGTACGTCGGTGTGGTCCAGGAACCCGGCGACCAGCTCCTGCATCCGCGCGAAGTGGCGTCGCTCGTCGTCCTCCAGCTCGTCCCACGGGCGGACGCCGTCATTGCGCGGGGCGAGGCTCGTGCCCTCCGGGATCACCCCCAGCTCGAGCTGCCGCCGGTAGATCCGCTCCCGGGCGGCGTCCCACCCGTCGTTGAATCGGCCGCGGTACTTGTCCCGGTACTCGGCCGGCACGTGCAGCGGCGCATGGATCGCGCCGAAGGCGAGGTAGAGGAAGAACGGGCGGTCCGGCGCATTCGCCTGCTGCGCGCTCACGTACCGGATCGACTCCTCCACCAGGTCCTCGCTCAGGTGGTAGCCGGGCCGCTCGGGAGGCTCGACATGCTCGTTGCCGCGGACGAGATGGGGGTGGAAGTGATCGGCGGAGGCCCCGAGGAACCCGTAGTACTTCTCGAAGCCGCGAGCCAGCGGCCAGCTGTCGAACGGCCCGGCGGGCCCGGTCGTCTCGACCGGGGTCAGGTGCCACTTCCCCACGGCGAAGGTGTTGTAGCCCTCCGCCTTGAGCACCTCGGCCATGGTGCCCGCGTCCGGCGCGATCGAGCCCGCGTAGCCGGGGGCTCCGTTCTGGAACTCGCAGACCATGCCGACCCCGACGGAGTGATGATTCCGACCGGTCAACAGGGCGGCTCGGGTCGGCGAGCAGAGCGCGGTGGTGTGGAAGTTGGTGTACTGCGCTCCCTGCCGGGCGAGGTCGTCGAGAGCAGGCGTCTGCGCGTCGCCCCCATAGCACCCGAGATGACCGAACCCGACATCGTCGAGCACGATGACCACGACGTGAGGACGCTCCGGCTTGGTTCGAGGCTCCATGCCCCTCCTCTCAATCTATGATAAATGTTAGCCTGAATTACCATCGGAGGGAAGGAGCTCGATGAGCTACTCAGAGGTTCTCCAGACGCTTCACCGCTGCGCGATGGCGATGGACAGCAAGGACGCGGCCGGCTACGCGGCCTGCTTCACCGAGGATGCCTTCTTCCAGTGGCATGTCACGGGTGGGGCTGAGGGCCCGGCCCAGCAGTCGCGCGCTGCCATCCTCGCCGCGTCGACCCGCACCCTCGGCGCTCAGACCGACACCCGGCGGCACATTCTGAGCAACACCGTGGTCACCCCACGCGGCGACGGCTTCGCAGCCGTCTCGTACCTCTCGCTGATGATCACCGCCCAGGGGATCACTCGCGTCGGCACGACCGGCGTCTACCGTGACGAGCTCCGGCGCACCGA
>CAZTHV010000040.1:0-12289 GCA_964613165.1 uncultured Marmoricola sp. | reverse complement strand
CTGAGCCCGGGCGAACGCTGCCTACTTGGCCAGCATCCCGCCGTCGACCACCAGCGAGGTGCCGGTGACCCACTCGGACTCCGTCGAGCCCAGATAGACCGCTGCCATCTGGACGTCGCGGATGCTGCCGATCCTGCCGAGCGGGATCGTCCGGGAGAACTCCGCCCGCGCGAGCGCCGGGTTATCCGAGCGGTCGAAGAACTCCGTCAGCAACGGCGTCTCCACCGCACTCGGGCTGATGCTGTTCGCGCGGATGCCGTCGGAGGCCCCGTCCAGGGCCAGGCACTTGGTCATGTTGACGACCGCCGCCTTGGACGCGCAGTAGGCGATGTTGGCCGGCATGCCGTGGAAGGCCGCTGCCGACGCGATGTTCACGATGCTCGGACGCTCGCTGCACTGCAGTGCCGGCCAGGCGGCTCGCACCATGAGCAGCGTGCCGGTCAGGTTCACGTCCAGCGTGCGGTACCAGTCCTTCAGGTCCAGCTCCGCCGCGCTGCCGGGGGTGGTGATCCCCGCCGCGTTGACCAGGACGTCCAGCTCACCGGCCTCTGCGACCGCCCGCTCGCACGAGTCCGCGTCGGTGACGTCAACCGTGATGGCGGTTCCGGAGACGGAGCGTGCCGTCGCAGACACCGCGGCCTCGTTGATGTCGGCGCACCAGACGCGCGCACCCTCCTCGGCGTACGCCTGCGCGATCCCCCGGCCCAGGCCGGAGCCCGCGCCGGTGACCAGAGCCGTCAGGCCAGCCATCCTCACGACTGGCCCCAGGTGACCGGAAGAGTGCGAACGCCGAGGACGAAGCCGTCCGTGACGATCTCGGCCCCGCCCGGATTGGTCGGCATCAGGTCGGGGAACGCCTCGAACAGCGCCCCGAGCGACTCCTGGAGCTCCAGCCGCGCCAGAGACTGGCCGAGGCACTGGTGGATGCCGTATCCGAAGGCGACATGGTGGTTGTCGGTCCGCGTGAGGTTCACGTCGTCGGGAAGCTCGAATCGCGCGTCGTCGTGGTTGGCGGCCGCCAGCAGCGCGATGATTCCCTCGCCGGCCTCGATGGTCGCGCCCTCGAGCTCGATGCGCTCCGTCGCCATCCGCTGCGACGACAGGTGCGCGACCGAGAGGTAGCGAAGGATCTCGTCGACGGCACTCTCACGACGCCCGGGAAGGCCGAGGAACTCGGGCACGAGCCCCTGCTCCATGAAGGTGAGCGCCGCCAGCGCGATCATGTTCGCGCTGGTCTCGTGCCCCGCGATCACCAGCAGCTGGATGAGGCCGACCAGGTCGTCGTCGGACAGCGGTGCGCCGCCGTCCTCGGGTCGGACGAGGCGACTGATCAGGTCGTCCTGCGGGTGCGCCCGCTTCTCCTCGATGAGCCGAGCGGCGAAGTCCCGCAGCATCCGGTCGCCTTCGGCAGCGTCGATCGCGGTCCGGCCATGGGACACCATGGCGGCCGTGGCGGTCTCGAAGAGCTCGTGGTCGTCGTACGAGGTTCCGAGAAGCTCGCACATCACGATCGAGGGGACCGGTAGCGCGAAGTCCCTGACCAGGTCCACGCCGCTGCCACGCTCGCGCATGAGGGCGATGCGGCTGTCCACCACCGAGTGGACGGCCGGACGCATCGCCTCGACGCGCTTGGCCAGGAACTCCCGGCCGAGCAGCCGGCGGTAGACGCCGTGGTCGGGAGGGTCCATCCGCATGAACGAGCGCCCCGGCACCGCCGCGGCCGCCTCGCTCAGCGCGGGGAAGCCGGGCCTCGTGCGATCGACGGTGAGATTCGGATTGGCCAGCACCGCGCGGACGTCTTCGTACCTGGTGACCAGCCACGCGGACCTTCCGTCCCAGAGCGTCACCCGCGCCACCGGCGCCTGCTCACGCAGGCGCCGGTAGACGTCGTAGGGGATCGGCTCTCCCGAGGTCCGAATGGGGAAGGCGATCTCTGTCATGGAGCGGTCACCGGGTCCAAATGTAGTCGTCAGCGGAGATCTCCTTCTGGATCGCCTTCTGGCCGACCAGGAAGCTCGACACGTTGGCGATCGCCTCCGCGTTCAGCTCGGCGTCGAAGTTCGGCACCACCTTGTCCAGCAGCTGAGCGGTCAGGTCCGGCTCGAGGGAGAGGAACTCGGACGCGAGCGCGACCAGGCCCTCCCGGTTCGCGGAGTCCTTCATGAAGGCGATCGCCTTCTTGTACGCCGCGACGAACTTCTCGATCGTCTCGGCCTTGGCGTCCAGTTTGTCACCGATCCCGACGTACTCGTTGAACAACCAGGGCTCGAAGCCGGGCAGGTCCTTGAATGCCAGGACCCGGTTCGCGATCTTCTGCACGTCGACGGCCAGGGTCGGCACCGGCTCCACGCCGACGAAGTAGTCGACCTGTCCGGCCTTGAGCGCCGCGATCACGCCGGCCGGCAGGTTGCCGACCGCCACGAAGGTCACGTCATCACCGGACATGCCGGCGTCGCCGAGCGCGTGACGGAGCTGGAGCTCGGGGACGCCGCCGATCACCGGGACACCGACCTTCTTGCCCTTCATCGCCTTCAGGCTGGCAGCCGCGTCCGTACCGGGGGCCGACGTGCCGATCACCTGGAGCGCGTCGATGGCGACATCGCCCACGACCGCCTTCAGGTCCAGGCCCTTGTCCCGCGCGATCATCAGACCCTCGGTCTGGTTCAGCGCGAGGTCGGCGTCACCGCTCTGTAGCGCGGCGACCGCGGTCGGACCGTCCTTGGTCGCGAGCAGGCTCACGTCCAGGCCCTGCTCCTTGAAGAAGCCCTCCTTGTCGGCAACGACGACCGGGAGGCTGACATCGGTGCCTTCGAAGTAGGTCACCGTCATCTTCGTGGTGCCGCCGGACGACGGGGTCTCCTCGTCATCGCCGCACGCCGCGAGCGTGGTCGCAGCTAGCACGAGAGCGGCGACGCCCGCGGCGACGCGCAGGCCACGGCGCAGTGCGCGGGGCCGGGTGAGGTTGAGATTCATGATTCGCACTTTCTCCTGACGAAGGTCCCCGACCCGGGCTTAGGCGAGGACTGTGACGGGCATCATGTCGAATGATTATCACAATTACAAGCATTGTCAAGCGGGGCGGACCAGGATCGTCACAGCGCCGAGGACCGAGATCAAGTTGAGCAGGTGGAAGGCCAGCCGGTCCGGGACGGTGCCGGCAAGCGCGCGCCCGCAGCCGATCCCGACGGCAGTGGCGATGCCGACGACGGCGTACACGCTCACGCCGAGCAGGGGAACTGCACTGCCGAACACCAGCCATCGTGTCGTCAGCACCGACAACGCGAGGATCGCAAAGGGAACCTGCGCCGACGCCACGAACACCGCGACCGGCATCCTCGTCGCCTGTGCATAGAGGGCCAGTGGTGGCCCTCCGACACCGGTCCCCGCCCCCATCAGCCCGCTCATCGCCGCCACCGCCGCGCGACGCGGCCGACTGTCCGGGAGCCGGACGGTCGGGCGGAGGACGACGATGGCGACCGAGCCCAGGATCGCCGCGGCCACGGACCAGGAGAGCACTCGCGCGGGCACGAGACCGGCCAGGCACAGGGTCGGAACTCCGGCGAGCACGATCCAAGGGACGGTATCCCGCACCAATGCCCAGTCGATCCAGGACCAGGTCTGCACGATGATCGCGCAGGTGAGCAGCAGTCCGCAGAGCTGGAAGAGCGCCAACGCGTCCCACGGCCCTATGGCCGCGATGAACAACGGCCCGGCGACCAAGGTGTAGCCGACCCCGGTCAGCCGCTGAGCCGCCGCACCCAGGAGTGCCCCCGCCGCGAGCGTCACGTACATGTGTGAACAGTACAATGATGATCATAATTCGGAGAAGGAGCCGGAGACGAGCTGGAGAGCCAAAGGTCGCGCCGAAGCCCAGGAGCATGACGGTGCGCAAGGTGGTGCCCCGGCGCTGGGCGCCTCCGGAGGTGCTCAAGCCGCGGATCCTCCGCACGCTGGAGGCCGCCGGGGAGCTCGACGCCGACGAGGGAACTCCAGGCGTCTGGCGACTCGTCCCGGGCAGGCAGGGCTAGCGGCGCCAGGCCTGGGCAGCTGCCGATCGGGCGGGTCGAACGACGATCACGGGAGGCGACGGGCGTGGTCCCAGGCAGCGTCCAAGAGCGCTGGGACGCCCTGCTCGAGCGTCGGACCGAAGACGTCCCCGGGACGCTCGCCGGCGGCATACCGGGTGTAGATCGCCTCGGAGAAGATGGCTGCCTTCCAGAGCGCCAGGGCGCAGTACCAGGGCAATGACGCGAGATCGAGGCTCGTAGCGTCCTCGTAGTACGACGCGAGGTACTCGCGGCTGGGGAAGCCCGGGAGCCGGGTGATGGGCGTCAGCTCCATGGTGGTCGGCTCGCAGGCAGGGTCGCTGTAGGTGGCGACGAGGTACCCGAGGTCGGCCAGCGGGTCCCCGAGGGTCGCCATCTCCCAGTCGAGGACGGCCGCGAGCCGATGCGGCCGCTCCCGCTGGAACATGATGTTGCCGAGCCGGAAGTCACCGTGCACGACGCTCGCCTTCTGCGAGGCAGGCAGGTTGTCCCGCAACCAGGAGGCGAGCTGCTCGACCATCGGCAGCGACCGGCGAGTGTTCAGCGGCCAGAGTCCCGCGAACCGGTCGACCTGGCGCGCCAGGTAGCCGTCCGGGCGGCCGAACGAGCCGAGCTCGCCGTCGAGGGCAAGAGCGTGCAGGGAGACAAGGGCCTCGACGGTGGTCGTGGCCACCTCGTGCCGCGCCTCCTCGGTCTCGAGACCAGGCGGAGGCGTGCTCGTCATCACGACGCCGTCGAGTCGCTCCATCAGGTAGAACGGCACCCCGAGGACATCCGGGCTCTCGCACACGTCGACGATCACCGGAGTGGGGTACCCCTGGCTACGTAGGGCCAGCTGAATGCGCGCCTCGCGCGTCATGTCGTGCGCCGAAGGCGGACGCGGCGGTCGAGGCCCTCGCCGGAGAACGAGGTCGACGCCCTCGCGAAGGATGGCGAACGTGATGTTCGAGTGCCCGTCGCCGATGCGCTCCCAGGTGAGCGGGCCGGTCCCCAAGCCGCGGCGATCCAGGTACGCCTCGAGGCGATCGAGGACCAGGAGCGGCGCCAGCTGCCACGCTGCCGCCTCGTCTGCGGTCGCCGCCACCCCCACGCGCTCGCCGGCGGCCTCTGTCACCGCCCCTCCTCGCGCGCCGGGTCGGTGCCGCGCAGCGCCCGCTGCCTGGCCGAGGCCGAGCGACGCGCGATCGCCCAGCGGTGTGTCTCGTTGGACCCGTCGTAGATCCGGAACGGCCGGACCTCGTTCGCATACTGCGCCAACGGAAGGGCATCGGAGACCCCGTCGCCGCCGCAGAGCTGGATCGCGCGGTCGATCACGCGCCAGATCGCCTCGGAGCAGTGCACCTTGGCCACCGACGACATGGCCGACCCCGCCTTCGGGTCCGACTCGAGGAGAGCGGCGGTTCTCGCGATGATCGCGTCGGACGTCTCGATGTCGATCACCGAGTCGGCGATGAGCTGCTGAGCGAGGCCCAGATCGCGCAGGCGCTCACCGAAGAGCTCCCGCTCGTTCGCGCGGTCCAAGGCGATGTCGAGCGCTCTGCGGGCAAGCCCGAGCCAGCGCATGCAGTGCGTGAGCCGGGCCGGACCGAGCCGCACCTGTGCGTACCGGAAGCCTTCGCCGGCCGCGCCGAGGACGTTCTCATCGGCGGCGAAGCAGTCCTGGAACGACAGATGCGGATGACCGCCGTCGATGGTGCGGTCGACAGTATGGATCTGCTCGCCGATCGCCACGCCGGGCGAGTCCATCGGAACCAGGAGCATCGTCGCCCCGGCGGATACGCCGGCGGACGCCTCGTTGCGTGCCATCACGATGCAGAACGCCGCACCGACCGCGCCGCTGATGAAGCGCTTCTCACCGGTGATCCGCCAACCCCCGTCCACCCGGGTGGCCACGGTCCGCAGCATGCCCGGGTCCGAGCCGGCGCCTGGGTGCGGCTCGGTCATCCCGAAGCACGACCGGACGTCACCGGCGGCCAACGGACGCAGGAAGCGCTCGTTCTGGTCGGGTGTCCCCACCATCTCGAGCAGCCGCATGTTCCCCTCGTCGGGAGCCATGCAGTTGAGGACGGACGGTCCGATCGGCGAGTAGCCGGCCTCCTGGAAGATGGGCGACCACTCGGGCAGGGGCACTCCCTGCCCGCCGTACTCGACCGGCATATGAGGCGCGAAGACCCCGGCCTCCTTCGCGCGCCGCTGGAGCTCCGCGCGACTCGCCGGATCCAGTCGTTCGCCGGGCGCAGGCTCCTGCGGAACGACCACCTCCCGGATGAACGCGCGTGTGCGTTCCCGAAGGTCGGAGGGTGAGGGCGGACGGGTCGGCGAGGACGGGGAAGGCACGTCTGTTCCTCCTGCAGTAGTGGTGGAGCCGGCTCGGTGACTGGACATCCCGCCGTCCATGGGCGTCATTCGACCGTCCGGTCGGGTGGACCGTAGGTCACGCCGGCAGTGCTGTCAAACGCTCCCGATGGGCCACGACTAGGATTTCCCCGTGAATCCGCAGAGATCGTCCCAAGGGTGGTACTCGGCATCTCGGCGTAAGCCGCCACGCAATCACCAGGAGTTCGACCGGCCGGTCGGACGACAATCTGCCGCATGCCCCGGTGCGTGGCTACCGCCCCGGGCTCCGGATATGGTCCGCAGGTCGAGCTCCACGCCTCGACCAACAACGACTTCGAGAAGCCGGGCAACGCCGCCGACCGGGAGCACCCAGAACATGATGCTGCGACGATCGTGAAGATGAAGGACGAACGCGCTGTCGCGGGTGGAGCCGCGTGGGAGCAGAAGCGATCCGAGATCGTGCGCGCTGCGGCCTCGCTCTTCGACAGCCAAGGCTACGCGCAGACCACCGTCGACCAGATCGCTCGCGCCGCCAATCTCCAGAAGGCGTCGCTGTACCACTACTGCGACTCCAAGGCCGACCTGCTGGTACAGATCCACGACGACTTCATGGAGCTGCTGTTCACCAAGCTCCGGCGCACCCAGAGCACGAACGCCACCCCGGAGGAGAAGCTGCGTGGCGTCATCCACGACATCGTCTCCCTGATGGCGACGCACCACGCCTACGTCCGCTCCCTGTTCGAGCACTACCGGGAGACACCCGAGGCGGAACGCCGCCGGATCACCAAGCTCCGCCGCGAGTACGAGGATGCGGTGATCCAGCTCGTCGAGGAAGGGTTGGAGGACGGCAGCCTGAACGCACAGGTCAGCCCCTACTACTCCGCCATGACGCTGTTCGGCGCCGTGAACTGGTCCTACCAGTGGTTCCCCCGGGCCGGCGGGGACATCGATGCGGTCGCCGAGGCGATCTCGCAGGTCGTGTTCACCGGCCTACGACGACCGACATGAGGACACCTCGCGACTCACGGCGTGACGTGGCGACCGATCGTAGGACGGACCCGACCCGGAGCGGCCACTAGCGAATCAGCCGCGGCCCGGTGGCCGCCTGGACCTCGTCGGGAGTGACGCCGGGCGCGCACTCGACGAGGCGGAGGCCCTCGGCGGTCACGTCGATGACGGCCAGGTCGGTGATGATCCGCTCCACGACGCGCTTGCCGGTCAGCGGCAGCGAGCACTCCTCGACGATCTTGTGACTGCCGTCCTTGGCGACGTGCTCCATCAGCACGATCACCCGCTTGGCGCCGTGGACCAGGTCCATCGCGCCGCCCATGCCCTTGATCATCTTGCCGGGGATCGTCCAGTTGGCGATGTCACCGACGACCGAGACCTGCATGGCGCCGAGGATCGCGGCATCGATCTTGCCGCCGCGGATCATCCCGAAGCTGGTCGCGGAGTCGAAGAAGCTGGCGCCGCGCCGCAGCGTGACGGTCTCCTTGCCGGCGTTGATCAGGTCCGGGTCGACCTGGTCCTCGGTGGGATAGGCGCCCACGCCGAGGATGCCGTTCTCGCTCTGCAGCACCAGCTCGACGTCGTCGGGCACGTAGTTGGGCACCAGCGTCGGCAGTCCGATCCCGAGGTTGACGTAGGAGCCGTCGCGCAGCTCGGCGGCCGCCCGGGTCGCCATCTCCTCGCGCGTCCATCCAGCAGTCATCGGGTGGTCCTCTTCTCGATCCGCTTGTCGGCAGCCTGCTCGGGCGTGAGCGGTACGACGCGCTGGACGAACACGCCCGGCGTGTGGATCTGGTCGGGATCGAGCTCACCGGGCTCGACCAGCTCCTCGACCTCGGCGATGGTGACCCGGCCGCACATCGCGGCCAGCGGGTTGAAGTTCCGGGCGGACTCCCGGAAGACCAGGTTGCCGTGCCGGTCGCCCTTCGCCGCGCGCACCAGGCCGAAGTCGCAGACGATGGCCCGCTCCATGACGTAGTCGCGGCCGTCGAACTCGCGGGTCTCCTTGACCGGCGAGGCGATCGCGACGTTGCCCTGGTCGTCGTACCTCCAGGGCAGTCCGCCATCCGCGACCTGCGTGCCGACGCCGGTCGCGGTGAAGAACGCCGGTATGCCCGAGCCGCCGGCGCGCATCCGCTCGGCCAGCGTGCCCTGCGGCGTCAGCTCCACCTCCAGCTCGCCGGCGAGGTACTGCCGCGCGAACTCCCTGTTCTCCCCGACGTAGGAGGAGACCATCCGCCTGATCCGGCCACGCCCGAGCAGGACGCCCAGGCCCCAGTCGTCGATCCCGGCGTTGTTGGAGACCGCCTCCAGGTCCTTGGTCCCGGCGTCGAGGAGAGCCGCGATCAGCACCGAGGGAATCCCGCAGAGTCCGAACCCACCGACCGCCAGTGAGGCGCCGTCACCGATGTCGGCCACCGCCTCGGCAGCCGTCGCCATCACCTTGTCCATGTCCCGGAGTCAACGAGAAGCGCGGCGGTTCGTCAACGACCATCCACTGGACGGTCGGAAATCATTCGTCCAACGACCGGATCGCCTTCTATGCGTTCATTGAATGGACGCTAGGGTGGCGGCATGGAGCAGCCGGTCAGCGTCGTCGCGCGGACGGGCTCGCTGCTGCGCGCGCTCTCCACCGCCGAGGCCGCCGAGCCGCCCGGCCTGACCACCGCCGAGGCGGCCCGCGCGACCGGTCTGGCGCGGCCGACCGTCCACCGGATGCTCACCTCGCTCGCCGAGGAGGGACTGACCGATCGGGACCCGTCCGGACGATGGCTGCTCGGTCCCGAGCTGTTCCTGCTCGGCACCGCCGCCTCGGCCCGCTACGACGTCACCCACGTGGCGCAGCCGATCGTCCGGCAGCTGGCCACGACCACCGAGGAGAGCGCCTTCTACTCCACCCGGCGCGGCAGCGAGACCGTCTGCCTGCTCCGGGAGGACGGCAGCTTCCCACTGCGCTCGCACGTCCTCCACGAGGGCATCCGGTTCCCGCTGGGCGTGGCCTCGGCGGGGCTCGCGATCCTCGCGTTCCTGCCCGAGCGGGAGGCCGAGGAGTACCTCGCGGCCAACGACCTCGTCCCGGCGTACGGCGCGGAGCACGGCCAGGAGCCACTCGCCGCGCGGCTGCAGGAGGCCCGCGCGCAGGGGTACGCCGTGAACCCCGGCCTCATCGTCGAGGGCAGCTGGGGCATGGCGGCCGCCGTCTTCGACGCGCGCGGCGTGCCGATCGGCGCGCTCAGCCTCACCGGCGTGGAGCAGCGCTTCTCCCCCGAGCGCCGGCCACGCCTGGGCCGGCTGCTGCGCCAGGCCGCCCACGAGCTGGCCCGCGCCACCGCTCGCGGCGTGTCGAGGCAGCCGGCCTGACGAAGCCGCGAGGCTGCTTCTTCGCGATCCGGCCGCTTCGGAGCTCGTTGACCGTGACCCGGCCGTTCTGGATGTAGCCGGCGGTCTCGTCCGGCGAGGCCGACGAGACCAGGACGACCAGCCGACGCGGCTCGGCCGCAGGATCCTCGGAGACTGCCTGCCGTCGTCACCCTCCCTACGACGCCGCCCACGTCGATCACGTTGTCACCGGTCGTGGATGTCTTCGGGATCGCGATCTGCCGTCAGATCCCGGCGACGGCCGCGGCGGCTCGCCTCAGCTCACGGCGTACGACGGGCCTGGACGCCCCCGAGCCGATCAGGCCCGCCGCCGAGCCGATCAGCCCGGCGATCAGGCGCAGGCGCACCCGCCGCTCGGCGGCGGTGCGGGCGTCACCCTCGCGCAGGATCCCGTCCAGGACCGCGTAGAGGTCTCGGTGGCGGCGCTCGACGTGATCGCGCACGTCCTCCGGCAGCGTGTCCGGCATCGCGCCGATCTCAGCCAACGCGACGTGCGACTCGTCGGAGACGAAGTCGAGCTGCAGGTCCACCCATGCCTCGAGCCGCCTCCCGGCCGGGCCGGGACGGTCCACGACCTCGTGGGAGCGCTCGATGAGCGGGTCCATCTCCAGGTCGAACCAACGCTGCAGGATATGCGCCTTGGTCGGGAAGTAGCGGTACAGCGACGTGCGGCGCAGGCCCACCTCGGCGGCGATGTCGCCGAGCGACACCGCGGCGACACCGCGCTCGGCGAAGAGGCGGCGAGCAGCAGCCACCACCGCCGCCTCCTGGGCGGCGACGTGCTCGGCGATGCTCGGTCCGGCGATCCGGGGCACGTCCGCATCTTCCTCAGTCGGCCACGATGCTGCCGCGCTTGAGGTGCCGGCGCCGGTCGGCACGCGCCGCCTGCTCCTGGTCGTGGGTGACCACCAGTGTCGCGGCGCCGATCCGGCGCGCCTCCTCCAGCAGCAGCGTCATGACCGCGTCGCCCCGCTCGGGGTCCAGCGACGCGGTCGGCTCGTCGGCGAGGAAGACCCGCGGCTCGCTCATCAGGGCGCGCGCGATGCCGACGCGCTGACGCTCGCCGCCGGACAGCTCAGCCGGTCTGGCGTCGAGACGGTCGGCCAAGCCGACCCGGTCGAGCAGCTCGACGGCACGGTCTCGCGCAGCGGCGTCCAGTCGCCCGCCGATATGCGCCACGACCTCCACCTGCTCACGAGCGCGCAGCGCCGGCAACAGGTTGGAGGACTGGTAGACGATGCCGATCTCGTCTCCGCGCAGCCTGGTGCGCCGGCGGTCGGACAGCTCGCTCGCGTCGGTCCCCGCGATGACCACGCGGCCGGCGTCGGGCCGACGCAACAGGCCCGCGACCGCCAGCAGCGTCGACTTGCCGGAGCCGGAGGCGCCGGTCACCGCCACGACCTCGCCGGCAGGGATGCGGAGGTCGACCTCGTCCAGCAGCACGCGCCGGCTGGTCCCGTCCGGCACCGTCACGGTCAACCCGGATAGCTCGATGCTCATCTCAGTCCGTCCCTCGCAGCGCCATGGCCGGGTCGACCGAGGTCACCCGCCGGATCCCCGCCAGGCAGCCGATCAGCCCGACCGCGACCAGCGTCACCAGCGCGGACAGGGCGGAGCCGATCTCGAGCCGGAACGGCACTGCCGTCCGTCCGACCAGAGCGCCGAGCCCGAAGGCAACCAGCCCACCGCCGGCCGCGGCCAGGACGAGCACCACTCCGAGCTGTCCGATCGCGTCCCGGGCGACGTACGACCGGGAGGCGCCCAGCGCCTTGAGCAGGGCGATCTGCGGTGTCCGCTGGATGGTCCACACCACGAAGAAGGAGCCGACGATCAGTGCCGAGATGACCAGCAGGAACCACCGGATCATCGACATCGTCTGCGTCTCACCGCTGTAGCCCGGCGAGCCGCTGTAGGCCTGCTCCTTGGTGACCACCTGGGTCTCGGCGGCACGGTCCGCCTCCGGGGCGATCTCGTCGAGGCGCTCCGGGTCGTCCGAGCGCAGCGCGATCGCGGAGAAGCGGCCCTGGGCGTTGTCGCCGTAGAGAAGCTCCTGCCAGGTGCCGAGCTGGGTGAAGGCGATGTCGACGTGACCGTAGGAGCCGGCATAGGTGAAGCCCAGGACGGGGATCTTCCGATCCACCCCGATGATGGTCAGCTCGTCGCCGGTCCTGATCCCCTGCTCCTCGAACTCGTGGCTGAGCACCAGCCCGGGACCGCCGGACAGCGCCTGCTCGGCGTCGCGCCGCGGCGCCAGGAAGCTGCCCTCCGGTACGCCGAACAGCGCGATGTCCACGGTCGTGCCCGACTCGGTCCTCGCGTTGACGAAGGAGACGCCGAGGGCGGAGACCTCCACATCCGGCTTGCTCTCCCAGGCAGCGAGGTTCCGCTCGGTGAGCGTGGAGCGGCTGAACGTGCTGTCCGCGCCGGGCTGGAAGGCCAGGTGCGTCATCGGCAGCCGTCGCAGGCCCGAGATCCCGTCGTCGACCAGGCCGTTGGCCAATCCCGAGAGCAACGTCGTC
>CAZTHV010000039.1:12933-14602 GCA_964613165.1 uncultured Marmoricola sp. | reverse complement strand
TTCGGACGCCGGTTCATCGACGTCGATCGGATGACGCTGACGAACGACCTCGTCTACCAAGCTGGTGCGTTGCAGGCATTCGCTCAAGCAGCGGGATCGCGCGTCTCCTACTGCCGCGCCCACGGCGCGCTGTACAACCGCGCTGCGATCGACAGCGAGCAGGCGGCCGCCGTGGCCGAGGCGGTCGCTATGTTCGACGAGACGTTGCCAGTGCTCTGTCAGGTGGGAACGCAGATGTGGACGGCTGCGCAGGACGTGGGCCTGACCACCATCGCCGAGGCGTTCGTCGACCGCGGCTATACCTCCGACGGCCTGCTGGTCGATCGCAGCCACCCAGCGGCGTTGCTGACCGACCCCGACCTGGCCGCGGCGCGTGCGGTACGGATGGTCACCGAGGGTCTGCTGGACACCGTCGACGGGAGCGAGATCAAGATCGAGGCCCGGGCGCTCTTGATCCACTGCGATACGCCGCAAGCGGTCGAGACGGCCCGGGCGACCCGCGCTGCCCTGGTGGCGGCCGGCGTAGCACTGGTCCCCCTCGACGAGTTGATCGACCAACCGTAGGGCGATTGCCATCACAGGAGGGCGTCGGTGCGCATCATGGCCTGCGCTGACTCTGGTCTGCTCATCGAGTTGGACGATCTCGAGGCCGTTGTCGGGCTGTATGAGCATCTGCAGGAGTGCCCTCCGCCGGCAGTGGTGGACATGGTGCCTGGGGGCAGAACCCTGCTCCTGAAGCTCGGTCCAGCGGCGGTCCCCGACGACATCGTCGGGCATGTGATGTCGCTCGGCCCGCGCTCCGCGCGCCTGCGCACGCGCGGACGTGAACGCGTCGAGATTCCGGTCGTCTATGACGGACCGGACCTGGCCTCGGTATGCGATCTGACCGGCCTGAGTCGCACCGAAGTCATCGAGGAGCACACCTCGACCGAGTGGACGGTGGCCTTCTTCGGCTTCGCTCCCGGCTTCTCCTACCTGGTCGGCGACTCGACCAGACTGAGGGTCCCGCGCCTGGCCGAGTCGCGGATCCGCGTGCCACCAGGATCGGTCGGACTGGCAGAGACGTTCTCGGGCATCTATCCGCGGGAGTCTCCGGGTGGGTGGCGTCTGATCGGTCGCACGGATCTGGTTCTCTGGTCGGCCGAACGCGATCCACCTGCTCTCCTGAGCCCGGGCAGTCGCGTGCGCTTCGTCGACATCGGCGGTACAGGTGGGTGACCGGCGCAGTATCGAGATCATGGACGTGGGCCTTGGCGTCACCGTCCAGGATCTGGGGCGTTACGGCTATGCCCGCGTGGGCGTGGGCTGTTCCGGTGCCTCCGACCATCGCTCCTTCAAGCTGGCCAATCGGCTCGTAGGCAACGACGAGGCGCAGGCAGCGCTCGAGGTCGTGATGGGCGGGCTGGAGATTCGCGCGCTCTCGCCGCTGGTGATCGCGGTGACCGGCGCCCCCTGTCCAGTGTGGGTCGACGGCCGACATGTCGGTGCCAATGGGCCGAGCAGTGTTCCTTCGGGCAGTGTCGTCCGGCTGGGGCTGGCGCCCCAGGGCATGTACGCCTACCTCGCGGTACGCGGGGGGGTACAGGTCCCCGCCGTCATGGGTTCGCGCGCAACCGACGTGCTGGCTGCGCTCGGACCGGATCCGCTGGTCGCCGGCACCAGGCTTCCT
>CAZTHV010000039.1:0-12923 GCA_964613165.1 uncultured Marmoricola sp. | reverse complement strand
CCGCCGCTGAGGCATCCGAACGTCGACATCGCGCCGGTTCCGCTCGTCGGCGGGCCGGAGGCCAGACTTCGCGTCGTGCTCGGGCCGCGCGACGACTGGTTCCATCCCTCCGCGATCGACCGGCTGCTGAGCGGGCCGTATCTGGTGACGAGCAGCGTCAACCGGATCGGTGCCCGGCTGGAGGGCCCGCTGCTGTGCCGCCGCATCACGAGGGAGCTGATCAGCGAAGGCGCTGTGTCCGGCTCGGTCCAGGTGCCGCCCTCCGGTCTTCCCACGCTGTTCCAGCGGGACCACCCACTCACCGGCGGCTATCCGGTGATCGCTGTCGTCGTCGCGTCCGATCTCGACGTGGCCGCACAGGTACGTCCGGGGGACAGGGTGCGCTTCAGCGCGGTGCGACGGAGGACCATCGGAGGGCTGTCCGACGCCGGGCGTCGAACGGCTGAGAACGTGGGCCCTGGATCGACGGAGAGTCACGTCAAGGAATCCAGACAGCGACATGCGAAGTATCGGGTCAGCTCCGACCCGGTGAGCGAAGGAGAGCAATGACACCAACCGTGGTATGTCTCAGCCCGGCGGAGATCTTCGAGGCGCCGTACCGGACGCGCGTGGAGGGACTCCCGGCTCATGCTCTGATCGCGCTCTCCGAGCGATCCGGCGCGGCCGTACGTGCGGCACTCCCCACCGCCGACGTGATCGTCGGTGACTGGACCGGGGAGATCGAGCTGGGCGAGGAGGAGTTGAGTCTCGCCGGCCGCTGCCGAGCCATCCTCCAACCGACGGCGGGCTACAACTGCATCGACATCGAAGCTGCGGCCAGGGTCGGCATCCCCGTGGCCAACACGCCGGGCGCCAACACTCGCGGGGTCGCTGAATGGGTGGTGATGGCGGCCCTCGCGATGCTAAAGAGGGCGCCACAGGCCGACGACGAAGTCCGGCGTGGGGTGTGGCGCATGGTTGAGGCCGGACGCGACGGCGTCTATGAGATCGGGGACCGGACGGTCGGGATTCTCGGCTACGGGAGCATCGGCAGAGCCGTGGCACGACGACTCGCCGCGTTCGAGCCCAGGAGGCTTTACTACTACGACGTCGTCCGGGCGCACGCCGAGGATCCAACCTGTCCTGAGGTCGAGTACGCAGGCATCGACGACCTGTTCCGCAATTGCGATGTCGTCTCGCTCCACCTGCCGCTCACCGCTGACACCCGCGACCTGGTGACAACACGACGCCTGGAGTTGCTCGGACCGGACGGAGTCCTGATCAATACCTCCCGGGGTGGCATCGTGGATGCAGATGCGTTGGAGCGGGCGTTGCGCCGTGGTGTGATCAAGGGCGCGGCCCTCGACGTCTTCGAGGAGGAGCCGCTCCCCACGGAGCACCGGTGGAGGGGAGTGCCGAACGTCCTCCTGTCGCCGCACTTGGCGGGGTCGACCAATGAAAGCCGTGACCGCATGGTGCACGGATGTCTCGACAATCTGGCACGGGTCCTGCGCGGCCAGGGAGCCGACAACGTAATCAACCGCCTGGCCTGAGCGTCATGGCGGGCGCAGGCTCACGTCGGGGGATGTCGAGACTCGCTCTATTCGACCAGGCCGGTTGGCCGGGCGAACCGCCGGGAGCGGGTCGCCCGCAGTGTCGCGGGGTCGGCGCCGTGGAGCCGGGCCAGCTCGTAGGCCAGCACCTCGCCGACCCGCCGGCAGAACTCCTCCGGCTCGTCCGCCGCGTCGGGGTGCTCGGCGACGATCCGGTCGACCACTCCTCGGCGGAGCAGGTCGTGGGCGCGGACGCCCTGGGTGCGGGCCATCTCCGCGGCGTGCGCGGTGTCGCGGTGCACGATCGCGCTGGCCCCCTCGGGCGGCAGCGGGGAGAGCCAGGCGTGCTGCGCGGCGATCACGCGGTCGGCCGGCAGCAGAGCCAGCGCGCCGCCGCCGTTGCCCTCGCCGAGCATCAGGCAGAGCGTCGGCGCGTCCAGGGTGACCAGGTCCGCCAGGCTGCGGGCGATCTCGCCGGCCAGACCGCCCTCCTCCGCCTCCGGACTCAGTGCCGCGCCGGGGGTGTCGATCACCGTCATCAGTGGCAGGCCGAGCTCCTCGGCCAACCGCATCCCGCGGCGCGCCTCCCGCAGCGCCCCGGGTCCCATCGGCCGGTCGCTGGTCTGACCGCGCCGGTCCTGGCCGAGGAAGACACAGGGCACGTCGCCGAAGCGGACCAGCGCGATCAGCAGGCCGGGGTCGGCCTCGCCCTGGCCGGTGCCGTTGAGCGGTACGACGTCCGTGGCGGCGTACCGCAGCAGTCGTCGTACGCCGGGCCGGTCCGGCCGCCGGGACCGGGTGATCGCGTCCCATGCGTCGACGTCGGGGACCTCCTCCGCCGGCGGCTCGGGCGGCACCGTCGGCCGGGACTGCAGCATCGCCAGCGCCCGGTCGAGGATCTCGGCGATCTCCGACGGCGGGACGACCGCGTCGATGATGCCGTGCACGTAGAGGTTCTCCGAGGTCTGCACCCCTTCGGGGAACGCCCTGCCGTAGAGCGCCTCGAAGACCCGTGGTCCGAGGAAGCCGACCAGCGCGCCGGGCTCGGCGACGGTGATGTGGCCCAGCGAGCCCCAGGAGGCCATCGCGCCGCCGGTCGTCGGATGGCGCAGGTAGACCAGGTAGGGCAGGCCCGCCTCCCTGTGGTTCGCGACTGCCTCGGAGATCGGAATCATGTGCACGAAGGCGGGCGTGCCCTCCTGCATCCGGGTGCCACCGCTCACCGGGGCGGCCAGCAGCGGGATCCCCTCGGCCGTGGCCCGCTCGATGCCGGTCACCAGTCGTCTCGCCGCGGCCACGCCGATCGAGCCGGCCAGGAAGCCGAACTCGCAGGCGACCACGGCCACCCGCCGCCCGCGCATCCGGCCCTCGCCGGTGACGACCGACTCGTCCGCACCGGACTTGGCGGCAGCGGCGGCCAGCTCTTCGGCGTACGCAGCGCCGACGCCGCTGCGATCCGGCGGGGTGTCCCAGGAGACCCACGAGCCCTCGTCCAGGACGAGCTCGATCAGCTGGCCGGCGCTCAGTCGTGGTGTGCTCATCGGGTGGGCTCCTGATCGCCGGTCGACAGAGAGTAGTCGTGGCGGATCCGCTCGAGCACCTGGGCCGAGTGCTCGGGCCCGCGGGTCTCCAGCTGGAGGGCCACGTCCACCTGGCCCAGGCCGAGGTGCGAGGCGACCCGCTCGTGCGCCACCTCGTGCAGGTTGGCGCCCTGGTCGGCGAGCAGCGCGAGGAGATCCGCGAGGCCCCCCACCTGGTCGGGGATCCGCACCTTGACGTTCAGGTAGCGGCCGGAGCCGGCCAGCCCGCTGCGGATCATGTTCATCAGCAGCAGTGGGTCGATGTTGCCGCCGGAGAGGACCGCGACCGCCGGCGTGGGGATGTCGCCCGGCCGGGCCAGCATGGCGGCGACGGCCGCCGCGCCCGCCGGCTCCACGACCAGTCGCGCCCGCTCGAGCAGCAGCAGGACCGCGTGCGCCAGCGCGGCCTCGGAGACGGTGAGCACCTCGCGGACCTGGGTGGTCACGTGCGCGAAGGGCAGGTCGCCCGGACGGGCCACGGCGATGCCGTCGGCGATGGTGGACATCGACGGCAGCCGCCACGGCTCCCCGCGCCGTAGCGACTCGGGGTAGGCCGCGGCCTGCTCGGCTTGGACCCCGATGACCTGGACACCGGGGCGGACCGAGGTGACCGCGTGGGCGACGCCGGCCGCCAGCCCGCCACCGCCGAGGGGCACCACGATCGAGGCCACGTCGGGGCACTGGTCGAGGATCTCCAGGCCGAGCGTGCCCTGACCGGCCAGGATGTCGGGATGGTCGAAGGGATGGACCAGCGTCGCGCCGGTCTCGGCGGCGTAGCTCTCGGCGTGGGTGAGTGCCTCGTCGATGGTCCGGCCCGCCGTACGCACCTCGGCGCCGTAGCCGCGGGTGGCGCGCTCCTTGGGGATGGAGGCGCCGTGCGGCATGAAGACGACGGCATGGATGCCGAGCAGCCGGGCGGCGAGCGCCACCCCCTGGGCGTGGTTGCCGGCGCTCGCCGCCACCACGCCGGTGGCGCGCTGCTCCGGGGTCAGCCGGCTCATCCGGACATAGGCGCCCCGGATCTTGAAGGAGCCGGCGCGCTGCAGGCTCTCCGCCTTGAGGTACGCCGGGCCGCCGAGCTCCCCGCTCAGCCAGGTGGACTCCTCCAGCGGGGTGGTCAGCACGACCGGGTCGAGCAGCTCGCGGGCGGACCGCACGGCATCGAGGCTGATCATCCGAAGCCTCGTTCCGAGCGGTACTCCGTCCAGGCCTGGCTGAGCCGGTCCACGGCCTGGATCAGGACCCCCGGCGGAGCCACGAACGGCAGCCGCAGGTGGTCCTGATGGCTCTCGTCGGCGCAGAAGACCGGGCCGGGCGAGAGGTCCACGCCGTGCCGCAGGGCGGTCTGCGCGAACTCGTAGGCGCTGCCACCCGGGAGGCGTGCCCACAGGGAGAGCCCGCCGGCGGGGCGGGCGAACGTCCAGTCGGGAAGGCGGTCTCGCAGCGCCGCCGTCAGTGTGGTGAGGCCGGCCTCCGCCTGGCCGCGCCGGATCTCGGCGAGGGCGTCGGTCTGGTCGACCAGCCGGGCGGCGAGCAGCTGGCTGAGTACCGGGGTCCCGTTGTCCGCGACCGCCTTCAGCCGTGCCAGCCGGTCGATGGTGGGCTCCGAGGAGCGGATCCAGCCCACCCGCAGACCGGCCCACACCAGCTTCGACCAGGAGCCGACGGTGACCACCCAACGGTCGGGGGACCAGGACGCGATCGGCGGCAGCGCCGGCGTCTCGCCGAGCCGGATCCAGCTCAGCGCCAGGTTCTCCACCAGCGGCACCTGCAGGTCGTGGGCCAGCGCTGCGGCCCGCTCGCGCCGAGCGAGTGGGAGCTGAGCGCCGCTGGGGTTGTGGAAGTCCGGGGTGAGGAAGACCAGGTGCGCGCGGGACCGGTTCACGGCATCGGGGAGGCGGTCCACCCGGGCGCCGTCGGCGTCGACCGGCAGCGACCAGAGCCGGGAGCCGTGGGCGCTGACCGCGTCCAGCACGCCGGTCCAGGTGGGGCTCTCCACGATGGCGGGCTCCTGGTTGGGCAGGAAGAGCTGGGCCAGCAGCGTGATCGCCTGGGCCACGCCGGTGCTGATCAGGATCTGGCCGGGCACGGTCGGCAGGCCCCGCTCGGTGAGGTCACGGGCGACGGCGCCGCGCAGTTCCGGATGGCCGTAGGGCAGGTAGCCGTTGCCGTTGGCGCCCAGGTCACCACCCAGCGAGGCCAGGGCGGTGTCGAGGCCGATGTGCTCGCCGAAGGCCGCGCTCGCCATGTCGATCAGGCCGGAGGTGGGCCGACTCGTCGCGCGCAGCAGCCGCTGCACCGGGAACGAGGAGAAGACGGTGCCCTCGGGGGAGACGCCGAGGGAGTCGCTGCGCAGCGCGACCCACGTGCCCGCTCCCTGCCGAGCCTCGAGCCAGCCCTCCTGCTTGAGCAGGTCCAGCGCAGCCACGACCGTCGTACGGCTCACCGCCACCTGCTCGGCGATGTCCCGCTCCGGCGGCAGCTGAGTGCCGGGCGTCAGGTCGTAGCGCTCGATCGCGGCCCGCAGCCCGGCCGCCAGCCGCCGGTAGAGCGGACCGGACCCGTTGCTCCAGGACCCGAGGACGGTGGGGAGGGTGGTCGGCATGATGAGTGCTCCAAGAGAGACCAATCAGATTGGTATTGGCTATGTACGAGCGAGGTTGGGTTGCAAAGACTGAACCACATCAAAGCCAGAGCGGGAATTGGTTGCCAAGTATCTGGCGAAAAGCAAGTCCACTTTCCTGAATTGGATTTCCCTAGGAGGCCTCATGGCACCGCATCGTCAGCAGAGCTCCCCGGACGCGCCCGAGCGCGTCGAGTGGGCCCAGGGCGTCGCCGACCGGCTGCGGTCGACCGCCCGGTTCCGTACCCCGTCACTCGCCGCGTCCCCCGCCTCCCGGCGTGACGTCCTGCGCTGGATGGGCCTGGGCGCCGGCGCCGTGGCCGCGGCGCCGCTCCTCGCGGCCTGCGGAGGCAGTGACGCTGCCCCGAAGAGCTCCCCGACCGGCATCCCGGACGGCAGCGGCCGGACCCTCTCGGTCTCGGTCTGGGGCGGTGAGACCGAGCGCGCCTTCAAGGAGGTGGTCGCTCCGGTCTTCGCCGAGCTCACCGGCGCCAAGGTCCAGTTCGACACCGGCTCGGGCGGCGAGCGGTTCAACAAGCTGCTGGCCCAGAAGGACTCCCCGACGGTCGACGTGTTCGTCAACTCCGGCGAGAACGTCTTCCAGGCCAACCGGCAGGGCCTGCTGGTCGACATCGACGAGGGCCGGGTGCCCAACGCCGCCGACATCGCCGACTGGGCCAAGCTCTTCCCCTACGGCATCTCCTACGGGCTGGTGGCGTTCGGGCTGACCCGCTCGCCGTCGGTGGGAGCGCTCGGCTCCTGGAAGGACCTGTGGCGGCCGGAGTACGCCGGCAAGCTCGGGCTCCCCGGCATCGGCCACACCCAGATGCCGATGTTCCTGATCATCGCCGCGGAGCTCCACGGCGGCTCGGAGTCGGACATCGACCCCGGCCTCAAGGCGCTGGCGAAGCTGGACCCCGGGGTCCTGCAGTACTTCTGGACCGAGTGGGCCGACCGGGCGAAGGCGGGCGAGGTCACCGTCGTGCCCGAGTTCAACTACTCCCTGCTCGGTGCCCAGGGCGCCGGCGTCGACTTCGTCTACGACTTCCCGCAGGAGAAGGCGATCGCCGCGGACAACACCATGTCGATCGTCAAGGGACGGCCCAACGAGGACCTGGCCCACGTCTTCCTCGACGTGGCCTTCGACGCGGACGTCCAGACCGACTTCTGCGCGGAGTGGCTGGGCTCGCCGGCCAACACCAAGGCGACGATCGCGCCGAAGATCGCCGGGCGGGTTCCGCTCGCTGCTGACATCCTCGACCAGGTGCGCTTCTTCGACCTCGGGGCCATCGCGACCAAGCGCGCGGAATGGACCGAGCGACTCAATGCGGAGGTCCTGCCTTCGTGGGAGTGATCCAGCTCAGCCCGGCACGTGGCTCGTCGAGACCGCGGGTCTCGACGAGCCATGTCATCGGCGGGTCCGGGCTCGCCGTGCTGCCCGCGGTGATCGCCTTCGCGGTCGCCGTGCTGTGGCCCGCGGTGGCGATCTTCCAGCAGAGCACGAGACCCAATCCACTGGGTGACCCGTCCGCGGCGCACGGCACCTGGCAGAACTACGAGCGGCTGCTGACCGACTCGGCGTACCAGGACGTGATCTACCGGACCGTCCGGGTCAGCATCATCGGCGGGGTCGCCAGCGTGCTGATCGGCCTCGCCATCGTGGTCGCGCTCACCGCGTTCCGCCGGCGCGAGGTCAGCTCGGTCTGGCTGTTCCTGCTGGTGGCGCCGATCCTCTCGGGGCCGGTGATCACCGTCCTGGGCTGGATGGGGCTGTTCGTCGAGGGCGGCGTGGGCTATCACGTGGTCAACGCGCTGAGACCGCTGTGGGGCCAGGGGACCGGCCGGGTGGCGGAGACCGAGATCGCGATGACCATCGGCACCGTCCACTTCGTGGTGCCGTTCGTCGTGCTCACCCTGTACCCGGTGGCGCGGACCGTCTCGCGCGACCTGCTGGATGCCTCGCTCACCCTGGGCGTCCCTCCGGTCAGGACGATCGTGCGGGTGATGCTGCCGCTGTGCCGGCCGGGCATCATGGCCGCCTCGATCGTGGCGCTGGCGATGTCGCTGAGCGCCTTCGTCAATGCGCGCTTCCTCGGCGGCGAGCGCAACCTGGTGCTGACCACCCTGGTCAGCCAGCTGATGAACACCTTCAACCCGACGATGGCCGCGGCGGCGTCGGTGCTCCTGGTTGCGCTCGGCCTCGTGCTGGTGGCGATCTACGGCCGGGTGCTGAGCCGACAGGCGAGCGGAGGACCACGATGAGCGTGTCGGTCTCGTCCCGGCGTGGCCGGGTGCAGCAGGGCTGGGCCAGCTGGCGCTGGCTGCGGACGACGGTCCTGGTGCTGGGCTTCGCGTTCGTGATCGGGCCGGTGCTGCCGGTGGTGATCCAGGCCTTCAACGACTCGGGCACCTTCCCGGACTCCTTCCGTGGCTTCACGCTGCACTGGTTCGCCGACCTGATCACCTATGACGAGTTCGTCGACGGCTCGATCATCAGCGCCAAGGTCGGCCTCGGCGCCACCGCGCTGGCGCTCCTCATCGGCCTGGCGGCGGCATTCGCGGTCACCCGTGGGCCCGGGTGGATGCGCGGCTCGATGACCACCTCGGTGCTGATGGGCCCGATCGTGATCCCCCAGATCGTCATCGGCCTGGCGATCCTGCAGGCGGTCAATCAGCTCCACCTGCGGATCGGCCTGACCGGGCTGATCGTCGCGCACGGCGTCTTCGCGACCCCCTTCGTGATCCGGCTGGTCGCGGGCGCGCTGCAGGCTCAGGGCACCTCGTTCGAGTCCACCGCGATGGCGCTGGGGTCGAGCCCCGCCAAGGTCCTGGCCACGGTGACGATCCCGATGCTGCGGCCCGCCCTGATCGCCAGCGGCGTCTTCGCGTTCACCCTGTCCTTCGTCAACGTCCCGCTGTCGCTGTTCCTGGCTCCCTCCGACCAGCGGCCGCTGCCGATCAGCATCTACCAGCAGATGGCCAGCAACCGCACGCCCGTCCTGGCGGCGCTCTCGCTGGTCCTGGCCGTCCTGCTGCTGGCCGCGGCCGCCTCGGTCGAGCGGTTCCTGAAAGTGAGGTTGCTCCAATGACGACACGAGCCCAGCGAGTGGCGCTGGAGCAGGTGACGGTCGACTACGGCGCGGGCCCGGTGGTCTCCGGGCTCGACCTGGTGGTCGAGCCCGGAGAGATCACCGCCCTGCTCGGCCAGAGCGGATGCGGCAAGTCGACGACCCTCCGGGCGATCGCCGGCCTGGTCACCCCGACGGCGGGAACCATCCGCTTCGGGGAGGAGGACGTCACCCTGATGCCGCCGTGGCGGCGGAGACTCGGGCTGGTCTTCCAGAACCACGCCCTGTTCCCGCACCTGACCGTGGCCCGCAACATCGAGTACGGCCTGCGCCGCGGCCGGTCCAAGAACGACCGCGCCGACCGGGTGGCCCAGATGCTGGCGCTGGTCGGCCTCGAGGAGCACGCCGAGTCCTGGCCGGGTCAGCTCTCCGGAGGGCAGTCCCAGCGGGCCGCCCTGGCCAGGGCGCTCGCCCCGGATCCGCGGATCCTGCTGCTGGACGAGCCGTTCTCCGCCCTGGACGCCAATCTCCGTGACCGGATGCGCGCCGAGGTGGAGAGCATCATCCGCCAGGTCGGCGTGACCACGGTGATGGTCACCCACGACCAGGACGAGGCGATGTCGATGGCCGACCGGGTGGCTGTCATGGCCGACGGCCGGATCGTGGAGATCGGCGTGCCGGAGAGCGTGTTCGGCACGCCGCGGTTCGCCTACACCGCCCAGTTCGTAGGGGCCTCCAACCTGCTGAGCGGTGAGCTGCGGAGCACGCCGGACGGGCCGGCGCTGGAGGCGCGTGGCGTGCTCGTCCGGGTGGCGACGACCCACGCGGCGTCCGGTCCGGCCACGCTGGCGGTCAAGCCCGAGGACGTGGTCGTCGTCGACGGGACCGAGCCCGACGTCGTCCTCGACGCCGTCCTGGTCGCGAACAAGTACCACGGCGCGGTGCGCGACCTGGTCTGGGACGTGCCGGCGCTCGATGCGCAGATCCGCTGCCGGGTCACCCACGACGTCCGTGTCCCCGCGGTGGGCTCGCCCGGCCGGATCGGCTGGTCGCTGGCCGGCGGCGTCCTGGTTGAGGACGACCGATCCAGCGGGTCCGGCGCCGATCCCGAGCCGGTGCCGTCGCCGGAGCCGGCGCTGTCCGGCGGGAGCACGCCGTGAGCCGTGCGGCCATCGCGGCGGCGTACGACGAGATCGACAGCCGGTTCGACGAGGCGGTGGTCACCTTGATGGCCCACGTCGACCAGCCCAGCGTCAGCTCCACCGGAGCCGGCATCCGGAAGTCGGCGCTCCTGGTGCGCGACCGGCTCGAGGCGTGCGGGCTGCGTGCCGAGATCCACGAGACCGGAGGTCACCCCGTGGTGACCGGCCGGCGCGAGGGCCCGGCCGGCGCGCCCACGATCGCCTTCTACGGTCACTACGACGTGCAGCCGGCCGAGCTGTCGGACGGATGGGCCTCCGATCCGTTCCGTGCCGAGGTGCGGGACGGCCGGGTCTTCGGGCGCGGTGCCGCCGACAACAAGGGTCAGCACCTGGGGGTCCTCCACGGAGTGCGCGCCCTGCTGGCTGCCTGGCCGGAGCTGCCGGCCGGGATCCTGGTCGTGCTCGACGGCGAGGAGGAGATCACCTCACCGTCGCTCGCCGGGTTCCTCGACGAGCTCCGCGGGGACCTGGCCGCCGACCTGGTGATCGTCACGGACGGCGCCATGCACCCCACCGGGGCGCCCACCGTCGTCCGTGGCTGCCGGGGCCTCCTCTACCTGGACGTCGTCGCCCGGGGCGCCGAGCGCGACCTCCACTCCGGGACGTACGGCGGCGTCGTGCCCAACGCCGCCACCCGGCTGGTGACGGCCCTGGCCGCTCTCACACGCAGCGACGTGCTCGCCTCCGGACCGGACGACGGCGCCGGCGACGTCGTGCTGCGGCCGAACCTGAACCTCGCGGGCCTGCGCGGCGGCTACCAGGGGAGTGGCATGAAGACGGTGATCCCCAGCGAGGCCGGCGCCAAGATCGACTGCCGCCTGGTCCCCGGTCAGCGGCCCGAGGACGTGGCCGAGGACGTGGCGGCGGTCTTGGAGGAGCACCCCGGGATCGAGGTATCGATCGTGGGCGGGACGGCGCCGTACCGCTGCGCCGAGGACGAGCTCGGAGTCGACACGGTCACGGCGGCGCTCGCCGACGCCGCGGGCCGCTCGCCGCTCGTGGTGCCCTCCCTGGGCGGCACGCTGCCGCTGGCGACCCTGGCCGAGGGTCTGTCGGCACCGGTGCTCCTGGTGCCGCTGGCGGCGCACGACCAGAACAACCACGGCGTGGACGAGAACCTCCGGCTGGAGGACTACCGCTACGCGATGCGGGCGGCAGCGTCGATGACCGCCTGCTTCGCGGCAGGAGGGGTGTGATGAAGATCGGCATCGGCTTCCCCTACGGCCTGACGCCGGCGGCCGGCCTGGAGGTCGTCGGGGCGTGCGAGCGCGCCGGCATGGACAGCGTGTGGGTCGTCGAGAACCCCTACTGGCAGGGCGCCTTCGCCACCGCGGGCGCTCTGGCGGCCAGGACTACCACGATGGAGATCGGCATCGGCGTGGTCAGTGCCTTCACCCGCTCCCCGGCGATCGTCGCGATGGAGGCCGGGCAGGTGCAGGCCCTCTCCGGCGGCCGCCTGATCCTGGGCCTGGGGGTCGGCGGACCACGGATGCTCGCCGACCTGGGCATCGAGGTGGCCGGCCCGCTCGCCGCCATGGAGGAGAGCCTGCTGGTGCTGCGCGGGCTCCTCGGCGAGGGCATCGCCACGCACGACGGCTTCCACCGCCTGCGCGATGTCCGGCTCTCCTTCGAGGCGCCGGCTCCGCCGCTCGTGGTCGGCACCATCGGACCGCGGATGACGGCGCTCGCCGGCCGGGTCGCGGACGGCCTGATCGTCTCCGCGCACGTGCCGGTCCCGGAGGTCGGCAGGCTGGTCGCCGGCTACCGCGAGGCCGGCCGGCACAGGCAGGAGCCCGGCCGGGTCACCGCCTTCGTGGTGGCCTCCCTGGACGACGACCCCGCCGCGGCGCGTGCCCGGCTGAAGCCCGACCTGGCCGTGACCATGGGCCGGCTGCTGCGCATCCCGTCGCTGGTCCCGGTCCTGACGGCCACCGGGCTGTCCCACTCGGATCTCGAGCACGCCGCGTCATGCGGCGTCGACCGGCCGTGGGAGGAGGTCCCGGACGCGGTCGTGGACGAGCTGTGCCTCGCCGGCGACGTCGAGACCGCCGTACGCCGACTGACCGATCTGGGCGCCGCCGGCGTCGACGAGGTCGTGCTGCTGCAGGCCGGCGAGCATCCCGACTTCCCCGCCCACGCCGCCGAGATCGTGCGCGCGGTGGGGACGCCCCCGAGATGAGAGACAACGAGATGAGACCGGAGACGAAGATGGAGTCATTGGAGCTGCCCGAGCGCTACCGCGATCTGGAGGTGCGCGCGGCCGGAGTCGACCAGGGGGACCTGGATGCCCTGTTGCACGCCTACCACGCCTACATGGTGGCCAACGACCACCTCGACTACGGTCTGCTCTGCGCGGTCTGGGACGGCGACCCCGACAACCTGTTCTTCAACACCAACGGCCACACCTACGAAGGGCTGGCCGACTGGGAGAACATCTGGAACTTCTACCGGCCGCAGTTCGCGCTGCTCTCGCCCTATCACCCCGGGCGGCTGCAGGTCGGCGTCTCCGGAGAGCTGGCCTTCATCGCCTCCGACCGGGTCACCCGGTTCAAGTCGTGGGTCGGCGGCGAGCTGGAGCACAACCCGCCGTCGTACCGCAGCACCCTGGTGCTGCGTCGTGGCGAGGACGGCTGGCGCGTGGTGCACGCGCACTTCTCCACCGAGGACCAAGGCGTCCGCCCGGATCGCTCGGTCGAGCATGGTGTCGAGCATGGTGAGGTGCGGGCGGGCTGATGACGTTCTCCATCGTCGGCCGGGACCCCGTCAGCGGGAGCACCGGCGTCGCCGTCGCGACCGCGCGCCCCTGTGTGGGGGCGTGGTCGGCCTTCGCCCGAGCCGGGGCGGGCGCCTGCGCCACGCAGGCGATCGTCAACCCCGGCCTCGCGATGGCCTTCCTCGACGGGCTGGAGGCCGGCGAT
>CAZTHV010000038.1:10055-14747 GCA_964613165.1 uncultured Marmoricola sp. | reverse complement strand
GCGACAAGGGCTGCGCCACCGAGCACTGTGATTGGCCGCCAGGGATGTGCCACGTCCATCACCGCACCCCGTGGAGCCGTGGCGGACACACGAACGTCAAGACCGGGGTCATGCTCTGTCCGCGACACCACACCGTCGCCCACGACGCCAGATACCAGATGACCGACACCCTCCACGGCAAGGTCAGATTCAGCCGGAGGACATGAGCGGCGGACACGGCAGGGCGAGCAAGTCGGCTACGGGCAGATCCGGGCCGACGGCTCGTCAGCTCACCCGCCACACGGTGGCGGACGGCCCGGCGTCGCCGACCTGCAGCAGCCGCTCCCCGAGTCGTACGCCGGACAGCGACGGCTCGGGCGGCGTACCGCCACGAGTCGCCAGCACCAGCAGGGTCTCCTCGGGGTGCTCGCGCAGGAAGCCGACGGTGTCGTCCCCGACGACCGCCCAGCGGAGGCCGCCGCGCCGCAGGGCGACGTGGTCGCGGCGCAGGCTCGCCAGCGCGCGGTAGACCTCGATGGTCGCGGTGTCCCAGTGCTCCCGGTCGGCCCACGGCATCGTCCGGCGGGAGTCCTCGCCGTCGACCCCCTCCAGCCCCAGCTCGTCCCCGGCGAAGAGCATCGGCACGCCGGGCAGCGTGAACTGCAGCACCGCGGCGAGGTGGTGCCGCTCCGCCGACCCGGTGATCGTCCGGATCCGCGGGGAGTCGTGCGAGCCCAGGATGCTCCAGCTCGCGTTCACCGCCTGCCAGCCGAAGCTCGCGGTGAAGTCGCGCATCGCCGCCACCATCGCCGGCCCCGGGCGGCGGGGCAGCCCGACCGGCAGACCGAAGCTCGGCACCGGACGGTCCGGGTCGCGCAGCCACTCCCAGACCGGGAACGAGAAGCCGTAGTAGTTCATCGTCCCGTGCCAGCCGTCGCCGTCCAGGTCGCCGGTCGCGTCGTGGCCGTGCTCGCCGACGACGTACGCCTGGGGCTCGATGGCGATCGCCGTACGCCGGATCTCACGGGCGACCTCGTGGGCGACGTCGACGTCGACGTGCCGCCCGGTCATGTTGGCCACGTCGATGCGCCAGCCGTCCAGGCCGAAGCGGAGCCAGCGCTCGACGACGCCGCGGATCCTCCGGCCGACCTCGGGATCGAGGTGGTCGAGCTTGGGGAGAGTGGCGTGCCCCTTCCAGCCCACGTGGCCGTCCGCGGTGAAGTAGTAGAAGCCACGCTCCGGGCTGGTCGCGTCGTTGGCAGCGCGGACGAACCACTCGTGGGTGTCACCGGTGTGGTTGCTGGTCAGGTCGCCCATCGCGGTGAGACCTCGTGCGTGTGCCGCGTCGATCAGCCGGCGCAGTGCCTCGTCGCCGCCGAGCAGCGGGTCCACGTGGTCGAAGGTGGTGGCGTTGTAGCGGTGGTTGCTCTCTGCGGGGAAGAACGGCGTGAGGTAGAGCGTGGTCACCCCGAGGCCGGTCAGGTGGTCCAGGTGCTCGGCGATGCCGTCGAGGTCGCCGCCGTAGAGCTGGAGGGGAGTGAGTGGCCCTTCGTGAATCGGCGCGTCTCCCCACTCCGCCGGGGTGGCCCAACTCGGTGTCGGTCTCGGGTCGGCGGCCGCGGAACGCGCGAAGCGGTCGGGGAAGACCTGATAGACGACCGCGTCCCGCCCCCAGTCCGGGGCGGGTGGGTGCGCGATCAGCCGGAAGTCGTGCGCGTCGGTGACGTCCCGGTCATGCACGCCCGCCTGGTTGAGCCAGCGGAACGAGCCGCCAGTCGTGACCATGAACCGGTACCGCTGCACCGGGTTCCGCACGTGCACCTCGGCCCGCCACCAGATGGTGTCGCCGTCTCTTTCCGGCGTGCAGGGCGCGAAGAACGGCTCGGCGTCCTCCACCGTCCGCAGCCACACCGCGTCGACCGGATCCTGTGCGCTCGTCCGCACCCTGACGGCCACTCGTTCGCCCAGCGCCGGGTGCCCCTCCGCGACGTATGCCGGGGAGGGGTCGTGGTGCGGCTCGAACAGCAGGTGCCTCACCCGCCCAGTCTCCCCGATACGATGACGCGGCCCGCCTCGCGGGCTCGGCCGGTGTAGCTCAGTTGGTAGAGCAGCTGTCTTGTAAACAGCAGGTCGCGGGTTCGATCCCTGTCACCGGCTCCCTGTCACCGGCTCCCATCTCGCTTCCGCCGACTGGCGGCACCGAGTTGCAGGCAGTTTGCCTGACTTCCCCGGTCAGCGGTCGGCACCTTGGCGCTGAACTGCCTGCCGAAAGTGCTCGCCAACTCGCTTGTTCGCTCGCGCGGCGTCACCAATGCTCGCAGCGCTTCCGAACCCCGGACCAACCCCGTACGTTGTCATCTGGGATGAGCCACAGTCTGGAGGTGGCGGGAACCAGAGGCATGACAACCCCATCCAGGTGCGGCGGCCGCGACGATGTGCCCGGCTAGGCCGAGCCGTTGTCGGCGTGCCACCGCTCTCGTCCTCGACGAGGGTCCTGGGCGTCGATGTAGGACACTTGGGTGACCGTCGGAGGCAGTCGAACACCGATGCGACCGCCCCTACGCCCCCGCCGTAGGCTGTCCCGGGCCGCGCGAGGGGCGCGGGAGGGGAGAGGGCGGCGGTGCGAGTTCGTCGGGTGATCGTGGGTTTGATCGCGGTCGTGCTGGCCGTGAGCGTGGCGGGGTGCGGCGGGGAGACGAGTGCGCCGGCCGCGAAGGCGCCGGAGACGAAGGTGATAACTCCGAGGGCGCCGAGCACTCCGCAGGCGACCCTCCCAGCCGTCGAGAAGCCGAACATCCTGGTCATCGAGACCGACGACATGCGCGCGGACGAGCTGCAGTGGATGCCCAACGTGCGCAAGCTGATCGGCGCGCGAGGGCTCAGCTTCGAGAACTCCTTCGCGCCGTACCCGCTGTGCTGCCCGTCGCGGGCGAGCTTCCTCACCGGCCAGTACGCCCACAATCACCACGTGCTCAGCCACAAGCCGCCGTACGGCTTCCACTCCTTCGACGACTCGCGCACGATCGCCACCGAGCTGCAGGACGCGGGCTACCAGACCGCGCTGGTCGGCAAGTACCTCAACGGCTACGGCGAGCAGCCGATCCCGGGCACCAAGGAGACGTCGCTGGAGTACGTCCCGCCCGGCTGGACGCGCTGGTACGCCGGGTCGGACCACATCTGGCGCCCGGGGGAGACCTGGAAGGGCAAGCGCTACGGCGGCGGGACCTACGCCTACTACAACCTCACCCAGAACATCGACGGCAAGCTGAAGAACTGGTCCGGCCAGTACAGCACCGACGTGATGTCCGGGCAGACCCGCGGGCTGGTGGAGGAGTTCGGCGCGACCGGCACGCCGTGGTTCATCTGGTTCACCCCGGTCGCCCCGCACCACGGGAGCCCGCGCGAGGACGACGACCCGAGCCCCGACCGGCGCAGCGACGGCAAGATGACGATCTGGCAGACCCCCGCCCGGCCCGACTGGGTCAAGGGACGCTTCGACGACCAGATCACGCACGCGCCCGGCACGCCCGCCAACGGCCCCGCCGAGGCCGACAACTCCGACAAGCCCAAGTGGCTGAGGAGCTATCCGGAGGTGACCGACGCCGAGCGGGAGTCCGAGACGCAGGTCGCCCGGCAGCGCGCCGAGGCGCTCTATGTGCTCGATCGGCAGATCGGCAAGACGATCGCGACGCTACGCAAGACCGGTCAGTACGACCGCACCGTGGTGATCTTCACCTCCGACAACGGCTACTACCTCGGCGAGCACCGCAAGCGCCAGGGCAAGGTCGAGGCGCACGAGCCGTCGCTGCGCGTGCCGTTCCTGGTCGCCGGGCCGGGCGTCCCCCAGGGCGTGCGCTACGACCCGATCACCAGCGTCGACCTGGCGCCGACCATCGCGGCGTACGCCGGGCTGACGGGCATGCCCGGCGCCGACGGCCTCGACATGACCCCGGTGATCACCGACGGCGACCGGGGCTGGACCCGGCCCGTCCTCACCGAGGCGCTGATCGCCGCCTACCCCAAGAAGCGGCTCGGCGACGGCTTCGACTCCCAGCTCAACTCGCGCGGAATGCGGCTCGGCCGGTGGAAGCTCACCGAGTACCAGACCGGGGAGAGCGAGCTCTACGACCTCAAGACCGACCCGCTGGAGCTGCAGAACCTCGCCGGCGACCCGGCGTACGCCGAGCGGATGGCCGATCTCAAGCAGGTGTGGCTGAGCTACCACGACTGCGCCGGCACCGCCTGCGCCGACCCGCTGCCCCAGGGCCTGCGAGTGGCCGAGCCGGAGAACCGCGCGATCACCGATGGGATGAAGACGCGGACCCGGGACTACTACGACAACGGCTGAGTCTGTCGTACGCCGACGGACCTATCGGCTCTCTGCGGACGGTACGCCCGCGGACGGGCGCGTCCCATCGCCCCGTCAGGTCCGTCCGGATACGACTACCCGACCGGGTGCACCTCGAACTGCATCCGCGGATGGGCGTAGGTCTCCTGCGCGTCGATCAGGCGCAGCTCGCGGGAGCCGGTGTCGAGGGTGATCCGCAGCAGGTCGAAGACACTCGACGCTGTCCGCGCCAGGGCTTCGGCGGGATCGGCGGTGGAGAGAAGGTGGGCGGCGAAGAGTGCGGCGGTGACGTCGCCGGAGCCGTTGGCCTTCATCGGATAGCCGTCGCCGCCTTGCGCACGGTAATGGAGATCGAGCTTGCGGGC